>JAGLSH010000044.1 GCA_023135855.1 Candidatus Omnitrophota bacterium | reverse complement strand
TCATTAGAGTGTAAATGCCGAAGTTTTCATACATATCGCTAATGAATTCTTTTACTTTTTCTAAGTCTTTTCCCGGTGAGTATATTCTTACACAATTTATTCCAGCCTCTTTCATTAATTTACCATCAATTAGCCAAGGCTTATTGGGATCTGAGAAGAAATCGTAATCATGACCTTTGCCTATAGGGGTAGGACTGTAGCCGACACCTTTTAACAATAAAACCTCTCCATCTACATAAAGTAGATATCCGCCTTTTTCAGTAGATTTTATTTCAATTTTGGTTGGTGAAATTGTTTTTTCAGATGTTGCTGCCGATGCAGTAATGATTGCCAATGACAGAACAATACTCAAGATACATAAAATTCCTATAGTCTTTTTCATAATTATCACAAACTACTTTTAAGGTTTGATTAAAGCCTTATTTTTCGTATTTGATCTCGTCTAGGTAAAATACAATACCTTCAGGATCATTTACATCAATACTTGTAGACCAGCAAAAACCACCAATTATATATGAAAGATCCTTACCTCTTAGATCAATTTCATATTGTTTCCATTCTTTAGTCAATTGAACTTGGCTAAGACTTGCACTATCAGAGTCAAAAAATTCTCCACTAGCAAGTCCACCCATTTTAAATTCAGTTACTAATTCCCCACCTTTATCTCCTCTGGCCCAAAAGGTAAGCTTACTTGCTCCTTGCAAATCAAAGCCAGCGTTAGGTATAGTTCCCCAGTTATTCGCTGGATTTTGCCAGAAAACTCCTACCCATCGGGTTCCTGATTTATTTTCATAGCCTACTCTGATGCAAGTGTCACCACTAAAGGGGTAGTTCTTCCAATTGTTATCTATCTTTAGATCTTTTCCAGCAGTTGATGGCATCCAACCACTATCAACGTAGTGATTATCTAAAGATCCACTGTCAGCGTAAATATAAAATGGTAAATTTACACTTGTTTTTTCTTTTTGTAAGTTTTTTTCCTTGGTGTAGCGAATATCATCAATGTAAATTGTTTGCTCTTCTTCAGCTTGGTTAGCATTGAAAATTATCGCCAAACCACCATTAATGTAAGATAAATCTTTTCCTGCCAAGTTAATTGAATATTCTTGCCACTTATTAGTTAATCTTATTGGACCGGATTTAGCTTCCGAACTATCAGGGAAGGTTACTGTCTCTCCGGTAATAGGGTTAGTGGTTATACCACCAATACTAATTTCTGTTATAACTTCACCACCTACAGCTCCTTTAGCTTGAAAAGCTAATTTATTGTAATCGCTTAAATCATAACCGCTTTCTCTGTTACCCCAGTTGTTTTGCGCAGATTGCCAGTAAATACCAGCCCATTTGTTTCCTTGAGAAGCTTTAGCAGTATAAATTAGCTTAATTGAAGTTGCTCCAGAAGCAGATTCATCAGTTGCTTGATCATTAAATCTTATGTCATTATGATCTCCCATCCAACCACTAGGAATAAAGTGATTAAGTGGAGAATTTTTATCAGTATAGACATAAAAGTCTTTTTTCTGTTCCTGACAAAATCCAGTTAAAGTTATTGAGCAAATAAATGCTCCACAAAGTATAGCTAAAAGTACCTTACGCATTTGACCCTCCTTAATGAGACTTGCATTTTTTTTCTAAAAAATGCTTAGCCGAATTACCCCGAGGAAATCGAAGATTTCCCGGGACTAAGTCCCTGAAATTTTTTCGAAATTTCTAGGGGATCCCGAAGTCGCACTGGGTAAATATCGAACCCTTAGGAATTTTACAATGTAAAATTCCAAGGACTAAGTCCCGGAAATTTTTCAGTGAAAAATTTCACGGGGGAAATTTATCCAGTATCCTTGCGACGAGGGATACAGTTAATAATAATTCTAATTCCAAAGTTCCTTATAAGCAAAGTATGCCGGCTTAAGGTCTCTTAAATAAGGAGAACTCATGCCATCGCCCTGACCGCATATACCAAACCATTCTTCATGATAATATCCATCTAAGAATGGACCAGATGCTACTCCTTTCTTGTCATGATAAGTAGGTTCATAAGATTTCCACCATTCATCTACCCACTCAAAAACAAAACTTCCTAAAGCATTACCAGCGCCAAAGCCTGAAGCATTACAAAGAATGTTGGTCCAACAATCTTTGTGGTATTGGGCTTGGTAGCTTTCAGATTCTTTTTGCGAATACCCTTTAGAATAGGAAGAAGTACCATACTCAGTAATCATTGCTGGTTTATCAGCTACTCGTTTTACTTCGTCCCAAAAATCTAAAAAGCCATATTTTCCGCGATAACAATTAGCTCCAAAAATATCTATATCTGGACAGTTCTTAGCAAACACATCCAGATGTAGCACATCTCCGGAAGCAATAGCGACTGGTCTTTTTTGAGGATCTAGAGATTTAATTAGCTGAGCTGCTTTGTTGGCAAACTTAAAGAAACTTTCCGGTTTCTTGTCAGCGTTACATCCTAATCCATAAACATTTTCATTACCCAGTAGCCAAATAAGAACATATGGCTCATCTTTAAACTCCTGAACCATTTTTTCTACACTTTCAAGCATGTTCTTCTGATGTTCAGGGTTGTCGTAATCAGTGCCTTCCTTCCAATCAGCATTGCTTCCTAGGGCGTATTTTCCGAGGAAATCACCCATTAATATATATATACCATATTTTTGGTACATTTGTCCAAGGGTTTTTTTATTTAATTCAAAAGGCTGATAATAGAGCCGTAGGCAGTTTACGCCCATTTCTTTCATTAGTTGGAAATCACCGACAGCCATTTCTCCTTCATCCTGTTGATTATTTCGGTTTTTATCTACCCAACTTTCATAGGGTGAGTCTATCAAAGAGTTCTTATTTAGGTCTTGAGTGGTCCAATTTTGCATGCTTCCGTCATCCGGAGATTCACCTACTCGGGTCGGACCGTAAGTCATACCCTTGAGCATGAAAGGCTTGCCATCTACCAATAGTTGCCAATCCCCACTCTTATATTTCACTAATTTTACCTTTTCGCCTTTAGTCTCAACGATTTTTTCTAAGTTTTTCCTTTTTTCACCACATTTGCTAAAGGCAAATTTCTTTTCCCAGAAAGTAAGAGATCTTAATTTCCCCGGGTCTACCAGGAAGATATCATTACGAATATCATTGTCGTAGCCATTAATTATTTTAATTTCTCCGCCTTCAAGAATAAGGTCTAATTCAGGATTATTACGCAAGAGATATTTTAGTCTATACAATGACGCTTTGCCTACATACCAAGGAGTATGCCAATAAGTCCATCCATAGCTGCGCGGAAAGTGGATTAAAATTGAATAGTAGCCTTTAATGGCATGTTCAATTAATCCGCTTCGTTCTAATAATTCAGCTCGAATGAATTGCTTCATTGCTTCTGATTCCGGAGTTACGTGCCATTTGTAAAAGGCTGTACTTAAATCGCGGCTATTTGCAATTTTCCAATGATCAATTTTAAATAATGTTTTTTTAACTTTAGCGAATTCTGGATCAAATTTAACTGATGTAGAATTAGGATAAATTCCTTCCCCGGTTGCCTTAGCTAGTCCAATAGGATTTAGAATAACATATTTATAATTTTCTTCGCCGATATCCTCAAACTTCCCATAACGCGCATAGTTAACCGGAAATTCTTCTCCATAGTCATAGAGTTTAATCTCGCTTATTACGACTTTCCCTTCTTCCTCTTCTTCTACCCGGCCAGTCTCAAGTTTTTTTAAAGTGATTTCAGATTTTTCTTTTATTGACCAATACCAGCCTCGAGGATCAAAGCTTTGAGAATAAGGATATTTCTTGATCACATCAGCAAAAACAGTTTTTGCTTCTTCAGTTTTTCCCTCACGCATCAAGGCTTCACCTTTGATGAAATAACAAGTAGCAATATCATTCATAATTTTGTAATTTTCTTCTTCGCCTTTAGTTGGGAAGCTTCCTAAAGCCTTGGCTTGATCTTGGGCTAGGGAAGAGTATTCTTTGATACAGTCATCAACAAGGATGTGAACTTCACTAAATTCCCGTTTTCCTAAGCGAGCCCAGGCTTCATTTACATAACCAGAAGAATCTTGTGAATAACAAACCATAGATCCTAAAGAACAGGTTAGAGATACTAAGAAGAGAACCAATACTGCTTTTTTCATTTTACTTTCTTTTTTCATTTGATTATTGCTCCTGCGGTTATTCCTTTAACAAATTGTTTTTGCATAAAGATATAAAGTATAATTATTGGCAAAGCTGTAACAGTTAAAGCTGCCATGACTAGAGTATGCTCAGTTACTTGTTCACCAGAGAATTGCAAGAGAGCAGCTTGTAATGGCATATACTTTTTCTCTGCAAATATAAGCGACGCTAAAACAAACTCATTCCAGACATTTAAAGCGTTAAAAATTATAACTACACCTAAGGCCGGGGTAACTAGAGGCATTCCAATATGCCACCAGGTTTCTAATTTATTGCAGCCATCAATTTTAGCACTGTCTTCTAAATCTCTAGGTAGCTGGTCAAAAAAAGTTTTTAATAGGTAGATGCTTATTGATAGGCCCATATTACTCATAGCTAAGACATAACCAGTTCGGTTTAAGAGTCCTAATTGCTGCAATAAGACATAAACTGGAACAAAACCAGCCGGAAGAGGTATCATCATTGCAGCTAAAAACATATAAAATATAACATTTTTTCCGGGAAAGTGCAGTCGCGAGAAAGAATAAGCCGCTAAAGAGGAGATAAGTACGATTAAAATGACTGTGGTAAAGGTATAGATAACACTATTTAGAAAATAGCGCCAAAATCCACTCTTAATAATAACTTGATTATAATTGTCTAGAAGAAGGCTAGAGGCTGGCTTTAGGCCATAGTCACTATTGAACTCAGCATTACTTTTAAATGATGTATTTACCATCCAAAAGAATGGGAATATACAGCTTAAAGCTATACTTAATAAAAAGGTGTGCAGAACTATTAAGGTAACTATTTTTTTAGTCTGGTAAAACGCCATATTTTTTCCTTACTTTTTTTGATATGAAAAACATTGTAAATGATATTGTTATAAGAATTATTCCTAAAACTAAACCCTCAGCGCAGGCTAATCCGGCTAAGTCACTTCCTAAGTGGTTATAAATCATCATTATTGGAACTGTAGTCTCTCCTCCAGCACCTTGGTTTAAGGCTAGAATCATAGCAAACGATGACATAGTTCCCAAAATTGTAAGAACCATAATTAAGGTGATAACTGGCATGAGTAGTGGTAAAGTTATTTTACGAAAACTTTGCCAAGCGTTTGCACCATCAATCCTAGCTGCTTCATATAATTGATTAGGTATTCCTTGTAGGCCGGCTAAAAAAATTACAAATGCCCATCCAAACCCTTTCCAGCAATGAACCAAAGCAGTAATTAAACGCACCTTTTCTCCGCTGATCCAGTCTTGGGCTAAGAATCCAAGACCGAGATTATTAACCATATGGTTTAAAACATCACGCCCCACAGGCTCAGAAAGCATAAGACGTCGCAAGAGCAGGCCGATAACAATTTCAGAGAGAATTGGAAGGGTAAAAAATACAACTCGATAGAATTTACTCATCTTTACTACTCGGGTTACAGCTAAGGCGAGCATAAGAGCTAAAACATTTTGAAATGATAAGGCCCAAAATGTAATAAAGGCGCCATTATACATTGATTTCCACCAGTCACTATCACTAGCAATATCTTTAAAGTTGGTTAGACCAACGAAAGATTCTTTAAAGTTTAAATCGCCGATTATATTATAGTTGGTTAAGCTTAAGATGAAACTATAGAAGAAGGGGTAAATATAAAAAAGTGCAAAAATGATTAAAGCCGGCAAAACAAATGAAAAGCTTGTGGCTTTATCCTTTAGGGTTGCATTCATTTGTTTGATACCTTTTCCTTTTTTTTCTGTATCTCTCTAGCGACCTGTTCTGGGGGTTTTAATTCCATAACAATTTGTTGTAATCCTTTGTGTATAATTTCAATAACTCGAAGGTCTTCATTTCTAGGCCAAGCATCAGGACGAGTTAGATTCTTGAAGCTGCCGAGTAAACTTTTAAGTACTGGTGGTAATTCCCCAGCAGCATTTTTAATTGCTGGTAAATTATTTGTTTCTTTAGCTAAGAATTCTTGTTGTTTTTTTGCGCTGAACCATTTTAAGAATTTTACAGCTTGCTCCCCCTTAGAAGAATTCGCATTAATCAACAAAGAAGAACCTGCTCCACCCCAGATCTTTATTGGGTGATCGCT
>JAGLSH010000043.1 GCA_023135855.1 Candidatus Omnitrophota bacterium | reverse complement strand
GAACCAATAAAACCTGCACCACCAGTAATAAGTATATTCATAATTTAGTATATAGTATTGAGTATGTAGTATGTAGTATCACAATTTCTTTTTTAAATTAACAATCATCCGGCAAATATAATAAATTAATTCAATAATGTCTTTCGCTTGTCCATCTTTTATATATTTTAATTCTTGCGCAATTACTATCTGTGTCTCAAGCTCTGCACAAGAACCCAAAGCTATATTTAGGAATTGTTTATATTCTTTATTATACTTTCTTCTAAACCCTTCTGCAACATTAGATGGAATAGATACAGAAGCCCTTCTCATCTGAGAACTAAGACCATATTGTTCTTCTTTGGGAAATTCTTTTGTTAACAAATAGGTTTTCTTAACTAATTCTATTCCCTCTTTCCATATTTTCAAATCTTTAAAACTCTTAATCTTCGCTTCCATATCTTCTCTTCACTCAATACCCAATACTCACAACTCAATACTATCCTTAAACCACTTTACTGTTTCTCTTAAACCCTGAACAAAATCAACCTTTGAAGAAAAATTCAATAATTCTTTTGCCTTTTGCATGCAGGCATGGGTTTTCCTTACATCCCCAATTCTTAAAGGAAGATAGTTAGGTTCTAAATCGCTTCCAATGATATCTTTTAAGCTTTTAAATAAATTATTCACTGAGTTAGGTATTCCTAACCCCACATTAAATACTTCTGAGTTAACGCTCTCTTGTTCAAGACACTTAATGTTTACATCGACTACATTATTAATATAAATTAAATCCCTCTCTTGGTTTCCATTTCCATATATAGGGGGAGCCTTATCATTTAATAAACAATTTATGAATTTAGGAATAACAACTGCATACTCATCATCTAAAGATTGACGTGGACCAAATACATTAAAATACCTTAAATTAATTATTTCCATATCATAGCTTTGATTAAATACCTGAGAATATTTCTCAACAATCAGTTTTGTGGCAGCATAAGGTGAAATAGGATTAGTTTCATCATCCTCTTTCTCAGGAAAACTATCCGTTTCCCCATACACAGCGCTTGAAGAGGCACAAACTACTCTCTTTATCCCAGCGTCCTTAGCCTTAAGAAAAAGCTTTAAAGCCCCTGTAACATTGACATTATTATATTCTAACGGTTTACTCATCGACTCAGGAACACTTCTTAGGGCTGCTTGATGATTAATGCAATCAACTCCTTCTAGGGCTAAATCTAAATCATCTTCATTAGTAATGTCACCTTTTATAAATTTTATTTTTCCTTGGCTTTTAATTAAATTCTTTAGATTACCACGAAAAAGATTATCCAAAACAACGACATTTGCTCCTAAATCTACCAATCGATCAACAATATGGGATCCAATAAATCCGGCTCCACCAGTAACTAAAATGCGCTTTGCTGTTAGCTCATGGCTCATGGTTATTCTCCTCTTATATACCTTATTATAGCCTTACTACATTGTTGTAGTTTTTTTTATAAACATTGCGGGTGTCAAAAATTAACTTAGAATTCTTTCTGATGAATTCATAATTAACCTTTGAATGATTGGCAATAATTACTACACAATCATATTTTTTTAATTTATCTCGACTTAAGGCTATACTTTTTAAATTAATATTCTTAATCTTTAAATAAGGAATTAAAGGATCATGATAGTCAACTCTAGCTTTTTTTCTTTTCAACTCTTCAATAACATCTAGAGCTGGTGATTCTCTTAAGTCTTTCACATCCTTCTTATAAGTAACTCCTAATATTAAAATTTTTGCCTTATCTATAGAAACACTTTTTGTCTTAAGAAGTTTAATTACTCTACCAACAGTATATTTAGGCATATAATGATCCATATAGGCTGCTAAATCAATCATTTTTGTCTTAAAACCCAATTCTTTTGACTTCCAAGACAAATATAAAGGATCAGCCGGAATGCAGTGGCCACCTATGCCAGGACCAGGATAAAAAGGCATAAATCCAAAAGGTTTTGTTTTGGCAGCTTCAACTACTTCCCACATATTTATACCTAATTTCTCAGCCACCATAGCAAACTCATTAACTAAGGCAATATTAACCAATCTAAAGGTATTCTCCAATAACTTGGAACTCTCAGCAACCTCAGGACTTGATACTGTAAATATCTGATTAATAATCTTTGAATAAAAACTCTTTGCTAATTTATTTGACTTACTAGATAAGCCACCAACAACTTTAGGTATTTTTGTTAAAGGAAATTTTTTATCCCCAGGGTTAACTCTCTCTGGGGAAAAACAAAGAAAGAAATCTTTTTCTTCCTTTAATCCTGTTTTCTTCAAAATCGGAAGAACTACTTCCCGAGTAGTTGTAGGATAGGAAGTACTTTCTAAAATAACTAATTGACCGCTTCTTAAGTATTTTGCTATTGTCTTGCTTGCTGCTACTACATAAGAAATATCCGGTATCTTTACTTTTCGCAAAGGTGTTGGTACACAAATTATTACAACATCCGATTGTTCAATAACTTTTTGATTTGTAGTAGGGAAAAAAATATTCTTCTTTATCAAAGAAAGAATCTCTTTGGAATCAACATCTACAATGTAATTTTCTCCCTTTTTTAATCTAGCAACACGCGACTTGCTATTATCAAGACCAACAACTGAATAGCCCTTCTTGCCAAAAGCAACCGCCAAAGGAAGACCCACATATCCTAAACCAATAATACAAATTTGGGCTTGCTTCTTATCGATTTTAGCTTTAAGTATTTGATAATCGTTCATAATTGATAATTTATAAATGATAATTGGGTAAAAAATAATTTATAATTGATAATTGAGAGTGGGTTCTTAAACCTCAATTATCGCTTATCATTTATCATTTATGCTCTCCATTATTTCCCCATTCCAATATAACCAAATCCTATTTGACGAACTTTATCACGATCGAACATATTTCTTCCATCAGCGATAAGTGGGTAATTCATTAATTTCTTAACTTTTTTTAAATCTAATTCCTTAAATTCTCCCCACTCAGTTAATAAGCAAAGACAATCAGCTCCTTTAACTGCTTCATAGGGATCCTTGGTAAACTTCACTTTATTCTTCTTCCCACCAGATGCCGGAAACTCTTTTCTCGCCTCTCCTAAGCTCTGAGGATCACAAAGGCACAGTTTAGCGCCCTCTTTAATAAAGGCTTTTACAATGTCCACTGAAGGCGCAAACCGCATATCATCTGTGTCCGGTTTAAAGGAAAGTCCTAATATGGCAATCTTTTTGCCTTTAACTATCCACAAATGCTCTTTTACCTTCTCAACATAACTAAACCATTGTTTTTCATTAATAGCCTTAACTTCTTTAAGTAAACCAAAATCATAGCCTAACTTTTTTGAGATATAAGCAAAGGCTTCAACATCTTTTGGAAAACAAAACCCACCATATCCTATTCCAGCCTGTAAAAAATCTTTTCCTATTCTCTTATCCAATCCCATAGCTAAAGCTATTTTTTCTACATCTGCTCCAGCTAAATCACAAACCTTAGAAACTGCATTAATAAAAGAAATTTTTGTAGCTAAAAAAGAATTAGAAGCATGTTTAATAAGTTCGGCTGTATTTATATCAGTAACTATTATTGGCGCCTTCACTGATGCGTATATATCTTTTAACATCTCTTGAGCCCGTTCTGACTCTACACCAATAACAATCCTATCCGGGTAAAAGAAATCATAAATTGCCTTACCTTCTCTTAAGAATTCAGGATTTGAGGCTACATCAAAATCATTACTATTATTCTTATAACGATGAATAGTTTCTTTTATTTTTTTACCTGTCCACACTGGAACGGTTGATTTTCCTACTATTAATTTATAAGAATTAAGATTCTTAGCAATTACATGGGCTACATTTCCTATTGCGGTTAAATCAGCAGAACCATCTGCTTTTGGAGGCGTTCCAACAGCAATAAAAATAACCTGAGATTTTTTAATTGCCTCAGGCAGCGATGATGAAAAAACTAACCCCTTAGACTTCAAACCTTTTACAACCAAAGGCTCTAAATCTGGCTCATAAAAAGGTATAATTTTTTTCTTTAATTCTACTATTCTTTTTTTATCTTTATCTACACAAATTACCTTATGTCCTAATTCAGCAAAACAAGCTGCAGCAACAAGCCCAACATGCCCAGCACCAATAACACAAATTTTATACTTTTTAGTATATTTTTTTTGTTTTGTCTTTTTCATAACTGACATTAAATCCTCCTAATATAATTCTACTCTCCAGAATAACTAGCCTTTGCCCCTTTAAAAGTTTGATCAAAGCCAGCGCTAATATCGGGGAAATCTTTTAAAGTAAATACGAACCAAAAACCAAGATTTTTCCCTCCCACTTCAGGTCTACTTACATCTAACCCAAGATCCAACCACCAGCAATGTAAATCAGCTCTTATTGAATATTGCTGAGTTTGAAAATCTCCAGTATTATACTCACACCTAGCATAACTTCTAAATTTTAGCTTTGGAGTAAGTTGATAATTAAAATCAATAGTACCTTGAGTACTATTCTGACGAGAGTAACGATGTCCATAGGAAATAGAATATTTCTCTTTCTCAACTTCTTCACCTAATTCTATAACTTTCTCTTTGCCGGTAATTGTAAAGTCAACATTAAATGAACGAACTCTCCTAGTCTGAACATCATATGAAGCATTAGATGTTAGTGAAAACCCATCTTTAGGATAAATTTCAAAATCTCCGCTTATAGTATTAAAACGACTAAAACTTCCTTCAGGGTTAACTGTATAAGTGACTGAGGGACTAAAATATATAAAATCCCAAGTTCTTTCCACATTCCTAGCTTGTAATTTATTCTCTAGAACAAAAGTAATCAAATCCTTCCTAGCAAGAGTATCGTCATCGTCAAATTCAACAAGATTGTTATCGGAAACTGTAGGATCATGAATATACTCATATTTTATCTCAGGTCTTAATATATGCCGCATTTGATCTATTTTTTCACCGAACACACTCCAACCAATATCATTGAAATATTTATACATTTTTACATTCATGGTTGCTCCTAGCTCAGGGGTCTCCCGAAAAACATTATAATCATAAAACTTATTTCGAGAATAAAAGGCCGAATAAGAACCTACATAAGGATTTATGTTCAACCATTTTATCTTAGTGATATAACTTAAAGTATTATGAGAATAAGCCCTAAAGGCTTTACTATACTCTCGAGTATATTTTACTCCTTTCTTCAAAATACCAGTACTGCTATCTGACTCAAAATAAAAATTAGTATTGCCTAAATTCTGTTTAAAGAAATTATATTCTAATTGAGGTAAGTATTCGGTCTCAGTAAAAAAACTATTTGCTCTAACTTGAGTGCGCAAAGAAAGAGAAGATGCTGATAAAGAATACTGCATAAGATTGTAACTTTTGGTATTAGGTGAAACGTCATATTCTTTTTCAAAAAAATCTTTCATAAAATATTCATCAGAAAACTTATTAAATTCATTAGTTATAGATAACTTATCAGTAGGATCCCACTGATGAGCAATCTGAATCTTGTAGCGATCATCTTCTAATATTCTATGGTCACTAGTGCTTCTAAGCCCTCCAAGCTTTTCTCTACTATCTAACTTATACAAGGTATCAGAAATAGTATAAAGATTAATTAAGGCATCTCCAAATTTCTCACTCTCCATTACATGAGTTATACCAAAACCATAGCCTCTATCTTCATAAACATCAAGGTGGACTTTACCTCTATTTTCACTATTTAAGTTATAACGCCAACGACTCAAAAGGAAAAGCCCCCAATCACTATCTTTACCAGGAATTAACTCCACTTTAAAAGCATCGTCTTTTAAAGACTGAACAAAACTTGGAATATAAAAGATAGGCGTATTGCCTACTTTTAAAACCATACCTTTAGCTACAACTCTATCTTCAGGGTAAACAGTAATAGTCTTAGCTGTTAAGCGATAGTGCGGCACTTCTAAATCACAAGTAGTAACATATCCCTTCTTAAATAGATATTTCTCATCTACTATTTTGTTCCCTTCTTTAGCTTTCCCATAAATCGGAGGATCTATAAGCTTTAAATCAACCATCTCAGCATTAAGAGTATTAAAATTATAAACTACATCTTGTCCATAAATAATACTATTCCCTTTTTTTATTTTTACATCTCCTTTTATATGAGCAATATTAGTATTGGAATCATAAATAGCTTCTTGGCAAGAAAGCTCAGAATCTTCAGACTTTATATTTACATTACCCTT
>JAGLSH010000042.1 GCA_023135855.1 Candidatus Omnitrophota bacterium | reverse complement strand
ACTCATTTTTCGCCAATGAAAAGGTTGGTTGAAAGAGCTAAAAAGTTTGAGGAGACAATAAAAGGGTTGATTATTCCTGGTTTATTTTTTGAAGAATTAGGGTTTCGTTACTTTGGTCCTATTGATGGGCATAATTTAGATGTGTTGATTCCAACTTTAAACAATATCGTTTCTTTAAAAGGGCCTAAGATATTACATGTAGTTACTAAAAAAGGAAAAGGTTATAAATTTTCTGAAGAGAGTCCTGAAAATTTTCATGGGATTTCTTCATTTGACATTGCTACTGGTAAGTCTAAAGCTAAACAGGGGGATGATTTTAGCGAGGTTTTTGCTAAGAAGCTTAGAAGTTTAGCTAAGGACGATAAGAAAATTGTGGCCATAACTGCAGCTATGCCTAAAGGAACAGGTCTTTACTTATTCCAAGAAGAATTTCCCGAAAGACTTTTTGATTTAGGCATTGCTGAGTCTCATGCAGTTGGTTTTGCTAGTGGTCTGGCAAAACAAGGATTAAAACCAGTAGTAGCTATTTATTCTACATTTTTACAACGAGCATTTGATCAGATAATCCATGATGTTGCCTTGCAAGAGTTAAATGTAGTTTTTGCAGTTGATAGAGGAGGGGTGGTTGGAGAGGATGGCCCGACTCATCATGGTGTATTTGATGTAGGATATTTAAGACTAATACCTAATATGGTTTGCATGGCGCCTAAAGATAAAGAAGAGTTGGAAGATATGTTAGAGTTTTCATTAGGTCTTTCTTCCCCAGTAAGTATTCGTTATCCTAAGGGGTATGCTTATTCATTAGGTAATAGAGAGTCAATTAAGTTAGGTAAGTCACAAATTATAAGCCAAGGTGAAGAAGTTTGCATAATTGCCTTAGGGGCAATGGTAAAGTCAGCTGGTGAATGCGTTTCTTTATTAAAGGAAGAAGGAGTTAATGCATCTTTAATAAACGCTCGTTTTATAAAGCCGTTAGATGAAAATTTATTAAAAGAACTGGCTAATAAGTTTAATTTAATTGTTATTATCGAAGAAGGAGCATTGGATTGTGGTTTTGGATCAGCAATTTTAGAATTTTATGAGAAGCAGAATCTTCTTTGCAAGACAAGGGTGATAAGAGCTGGTTTTCCTGATGAATTTATCCCGGCAGGAAAAAGGGAAAAACTTTTTGATATTTATGGATTGGGTGCTTCTTTTTTAGCCAAAAGGATAAAAAAATTATTAGAGGATAATAATGGCTAAAGTAAAAATAGAAAAAGATAGGTGTAAAGGGTGTGAACTTTGTGTTTTTTATTGTCCCCTAAAGAGTTTAGAGCTTTCTTCTGATTTAAATAAGAGAGGGGTTAGGGCTGCTAATTTTAAGAAAGATGCTAAGTGTAGTGGTTG
Source organism: Candidatus Omnitrophota bacterium (assembly GCA_023135855.1). Classification (GTDB taxonomy): domain Bacteria; phylum Omnitrophota; class Gorgyraeia; order Duberdicusellales; family 4484-171; genus Susulua. The sequence continues at coordinate 4,876 of JAGLSH010000042.1, read as the reverse complement.
CGGATTTTGTTTTTTAATTTGTGCTGATAGATGTATAAAAGTGGAAAAGTAAGATGGAAAAAAATAAAAAATTAACTAAAGTTTTGATGAGTGGGAATGAGGCAATGGGCGAGGCAGCTATTAGAGCGGGCTGTAAGTTTTATTCCGGATATCCAATAACTCCTCAGAATGAGTTGACAGCTTATATGGCTAGGAGAATGCGAGAAGAAGGGCGGGCATTTGTTCAAGCCGAAAGTGAATTAGCCGCCATTAACATGATTTTTGGTGCTGCAGTTACTGGGGTAAGAACAATGACATCTTCTTCAAGTCCGGGAATATCTTTGAAACAGGAAGGGATTTCTTATTTAGCAGGATGTCAATTACCAGCAGTTATAATTAATGTAATGCGTGGAGGTCCTGGTCTGGGTAATATTGATTCTAGTCAGAGTGATTACTTTCAATCGACTCGAGGAGGAGGACATGGAGATTATTTTACTCCAACTTTAGCACCTTGGAGCGCAGAAGAGGCAACAAAATTGGTTGTTCTTGCTTTTGATTTAGCTGATTACTATAGAACCCCAGTTTTAGTTTTAGCTGATGCGATAATTGGTCAAATGATGGAGCCGGTTGGATTACCTTTTGAAAGAATGTTTAAGAAGAAATTACCGAAAAAAACTTGGGCTTTAACCGGAGCTAAAAAAAGACCGGCTAATGCTGTAATGTCTTTACTTTTGGGGGATAGAGTACTCCAGAGACATAATGAAAGATTAGGTAGAAAATGGGATAAAATAAAAGAGAAAGAGCAGAGATTTGATACTTATAAAGTCCAAGATGCTAAATATTTAATCGTTGCTTATGGTTCCCAAGCAAGAATTGCTTTTGAAGCAGTGGATATTTTAAGAAAACAAAATATAAAGGCTGGATTGTTTCGGCCGATAAGCCTTTGGCCTTACCCAGAGAAAGGTTTAAAAGAATTAGCCAAAGGAGTCAAAAAAGTTTTGGTTGTTGAACAATCTCTAGGTCAGATGGTGGAGGATGTGCGGGCAGCCTTACCTCTAGGAGAAATTTCTTTTTTAGGCAAGGCCGGGGGAGGAATACCTTTGGCAAAAGAGATTGTAGGAGCTATAAAGAAAAGTCTATGAAAAATGAATTTTTACCGCCCAAATCTTTGCGTGATGTAAACACTCACTATTGTTCTGGTTGTGGTCATGGGATACTACATCGTTTAGTAGCTCAAGTGATCGATGAGTTAGGTTTAAGAGAGCGTGTGATAGGGGTTGCTCCAGTTGGTTGTGCAGTTTTAGCTTATAATTATTGGGATTTTGATGTTTCTGAGGCTGCTCATGGCCGTGCTTTAGCTGTTGCTACTGGAATAAAAAGATCGCGGCCGGAAAAGATAGTATTTACTTATCAAGGCGATGGAGACCTAGCTTCTATTGGTATCGCTGAAACTTTGCATACAGCAAATAGAGGAGAGAATTTAACTTGTGTTTTTGTAAACAATGCTTGTTATGGAATGACTGGTGGGCAAATGGCTCCAACTACTATGATTGGTCAAAAAACTACTACTACTCCTTGGGGAAGAGATCCTGCTTTTGGTGAGGGTTGGCCATTGAAGGTAAGTGAATTGCTAGCACCATTAAAGGGAGTAAGTTATCTTGCGCGTAGTTCAATAAGCAAACCTCAAGGGGTTAGGCAGACTTATCAATATATAAAAAAGGCATTTATTAATCAAATAGAGAAAAAAGGTTTTTCAATGGTAGAGGTGTTAAGCCCTTGTCCTACGATTTGGAAAAAAACACCGATTGAAGCGGCAAAGTGGATTGACCAAGAGATGGTAAAAGAATTTCCTTTAGGAGTTATTAAAGAATAATGAAAGTAGAAATTCTAATTTCTGGGTTTGGTGGTCAAGGTATAATGAGTTTAGGTAAGTTTTTAGCTAAGGCTGCTCTTAGCGAAGGCAAAGAGGTAACTTATTTTCCATCTTATGGTGCTGAAATGCGTGGAGGAACTGCTCATTGTTGTGTAAAGATTTCTGATTCACCGATAGCTTCTCCTTTTGAAGAGCATCCCGACGTAGCATTAATTTTTAATCAGCCATCTTTAGATAAGTTTAAAAAGAAAATAAAGAAGGATAGCATTCTTATTCTTAATTCTGATCTTATGAGTGAGCAAGTTTCAATTAACAACAGTAGAGGAGCTTGCTTGTCTTTAAGCAAAATAGCCATTGATTGTGGCAATATAAAAGTTGCGAATGTTGTTGCTCTAGGAGCGCTTATTGCTCTAGATCCAAGTATTTTTAAAAAAGAAACATTAGTTAAGGGATTAAAGTTAACATTTAAAAATCAAAATACTTTAAAGCAGAATTTATTGGCTTTGGATAAGGGTCAAGCTTTACTATCTAGTAAGACTTATCTTTGACACTTATAATGTCAAAGATGTAGTCGAACTATCCCGAAACATTCTTTAAAAATAGCGTAGAGATTTTTAAAGGATTTTAGGTGTTTCGGGACCCCTAGAAATTTCGGAGAAATTTCAGGGACTTAGTCCCGGGAAATCTTTCCCGAGGAATTCGAAGAATTCCCGGGACTAAGTCCCCGCAATCTTTCAGATTGCAGGGGGTAATTTGCACTTATCACTTATGTTCACCTTATCCCATAAGTGACGTGCTCATTAAGGAGAAAAAAATGTCGAGAATAAGATTTGCTCCCTCACCTACAGGTTATCTACATATTGGTGGAGCGCGTACCTGTATGTTCAATTGGCTTTATGCTAGACATATTGGCGGTGAATTTATTTTACGGGTAGAAGATACTGACCAAGAACGCTCCAAAAAAGAATATCTTGATGAGATTTTAGAGAGTATAGAATGGTTGGGTATGAATTGGGATGAAATTCATTATCAGTCTAAGCGTTTTGATATTTATCGTGAATATGCCCAAAGGCTAGTTAAAGAAGGCAAGGCTTATGAAAAAGAAGGAGCAATATTTTTTAAATATGATTTTCAGAGTGTTGAAATAGATGATGTGATTCGCGGAAAAATTGTTTTCAATGAATTGCCTAAGAGTGAAGATGTAATTATAAAAAGCGATAAATCTCCAACTTACAATTTTAGTTGTTGCGTTGACGATGCCTTAATGAAAATAAGCTGTGTAATAAGAGGAGAGGATCATATATCTAATACGCCTAAGCAGATTTTAATGTATAAGGGATTAGGGTTTGATGTACCTAAGTTTGCTCATGTTCCTTTGATTTTGTCTCCGGGAGGAGGAAGACTTTCTAAGAGGTTTGGGGCAACTTCAATCAGAGAGTATAAAGAAATGGGCTATTTATCTAAAGCAATAGCTAATTATCTTCTACTCTTAGGTTGGTCACCAGGAGATAACAAAGAGATATTTTCTTTAGATGAAGCTAAAGATATTTTTGAGATAAGCAAGGTTAATAAAACTGGAGCAGTATTTTCTATAGATAAACTTAATTGGGTTAATGCTGAGTATATAAAAAGAATGAAAGTAGAAGAACTTACTGATTTAGTTGAATCTTTTCTGAAGACTAAAGATTTTCTTCCTCAGGGAGTAGAAAGAAGTTACTTAGAAAAGGTTGCTTCTCTTTTTCAGGGGAGAATTTTTAAGTTATCAGACTTAGTTGATTGGGCTAGATTTTGCTTTTATGATGATTTCGGTTATTGTGAAGACACAAAGACTATCTTAGAAAAAGATTTTTCTAAAGAAATTGAAGCTTTGATAAAAAAGTTAAGTGTAATCAATGATTTTAATATCGAAGTAATTGAGAAAGAGTTTAGGGCTACGATTGAAGAGCTAGGTTTGAAAATGAAAAATTTAGTTCACCCTACTCGTGTTGCTTTAACCGGAAAAAGAATTGGTCCGGGATTATTTGAAACCATGGAAGTTTTAGGGAAAGATAAAGTTTGTCAAAGATTAAATAAATTAATTGATTATTGGAAACAAGGAGGTTCTAATGCGTAATTTAGTTTTAGGGTTATTATTTCTTGTTTTGCTAGCGGGAGTAAGTGGTTGTCAGACAGTAAAACGCTCTAGTGAAGGTTTTGGTATTGGCCGAGGTATTGGTGGATTTGCTAGAGGTTTGACTGAGGATGTTAAAAATGTCTGGAGCGCAATCGAGAAAGCTGATGCCTGGGTTGAAGAGAATTATTGGTAAACTCCTTAAGAACGCTTTTGTAATTGTGTTCATTAGTATAGTCATTTTATCTGGGAATGCTTATTCCTGGGAGGATGGTGATAGCCAATATTGAAGCACTGCGAGTACATTTTGGAAATTAGGCGATAATTGGAAAGCAACCATTGAAGAAGAATTTAAATTTGGTGACAATGGTAGCAATCTTTATTATCAACATAGTGATTTCGGAGTAGTTTGGTTGGGGCTTGCCGAGTGGATAGATTTAGGATTAAATTACAGACACATTTTTGAAGAGAAAAGTAGTAAATGGAGAGTGGAAAATAGACCGCATTTAAATGCTAATATAAAGTGGAAATTGTTTGGCATGGATTTTAGCAATAGAGGACGGTTAGAGTCTAGGATCAGAGAAAAGGCAGATAATTTTCTAAGATATAGAAGCAAGTTTACAGTTAAAGCCCCTTTTAAGCTTACCAAATTTGAAATCCAGCCTTATGTAGCTGATGAGATATTCTATGATTTTGATGAGGAAACTCTTAATAAGAATAGACTTTATGCTGGGATTGTTTTTAAGATATTCAAAAATCTCAAAGCAGATTTTTTCTATTTACTAGAGAGAAATAAGAATAGTAGTAATAAATGGTATGATTATAATGTATTCGGTACAAATCTAAAATTTTCTTTTTAATCCTCAGATAATTTTTCGATAAGAGTTAGTTTTCGAAGATTGTAATCATAAGTG
>JAGLSH010000041.1 GCA_023135855.1 Candidatus Omnitrophota bacterium | reverse complement strand
TGATAAATAAAACTTTAAGAGAAGCCGGTAGTAATGCTAAAGAGATTTACGTTTCTCTTGCTGATAAAGATTTTATTTTTCGACCTCTTGAGATGCCTGCAATGAAGAAAAGAGACATAGAATCATCCTTGGTTTATGAGATAGAAAAGTATATTCCTTTTAAGATTGAAGAATTAGTTTGGGATTACGATTATGTTAATTTTTCAAAAGAAAGAAAAATTGGACTTTCTTTTATTGGGATAAAGGAAGACAATTTCGAAAAAGTCAAAGCTATATTATCTCGCTTGGAACTTAAAGCAGCAATAATTGAACCTTCTTGTGTCTCTTTGATTAGGGTTATAAAGTCGATAAAGAAATTTTCTCAATTTAATAATTTTGCTATTTTAGATTTTACCCAAGGTGAAGCTTCTTTTACTTTTTTTCAGCAAGATTTACCAGTATTTAATCGTTATTTTGTTGTTCCCAAAAAAGAAGGGAGTATCGATTTAGATAATTTTATTGAAACAGTAAATTTTTCTTTCCAGTATTTTAAAAGAGAGTTTAAAAATTATAAATTGGATAAGTTTGTTGTAGTAGGGAATTCCAATGTAGATAAGCTAGTGTCATCCTTGAAAGAAGGATTGCAAATAGAAATAGAGCCTGTTTCATTTTTTGATTTAACTAAGAGAAATGATGCCAAGGTAGAGAGTGTTAAAGCTTTGGGGGTAACAGGCTTACAGGAATCTTCTTATAAATTTAAACCTTGCTTAAGAAAAACTGAAGAGCGTTTTATTTCTTTAGGGGGGGCTTCTTCAAAAGTTGCGTTAAATGTAGGATTACTCAGCTTGTTGGTAGGAGTAGGAATAGTTGGAATTACATTTCTTTCTTTAGTTTTAGGGTTTGGTGTAGGAGAGAAGAGAAATATTTTGCGCAAAAAGGAAAGTAATCTTATTATACCTGAGGCTTTAAGTCAACTTACTTGGTTGGAGAGAGAAGATGTGGTGCGTAGCGAAGAAGAAAGTGTGAGTTCCTTAAAGAATGTTGTGTCTTCTTTTATTCGGTTTTCTTCTTTTTTTGAGGAGATAGCCACTAATGCGATGTTACCAAACAGACTATGGCTTATTGATCTAAGTATTGTTAATTATCAGCAGGAGACAAGGGGAACGTTAGATGGCTATATCTTTCGTGATGATGATTACGAAGAGCGATTAGGCGTAGATGAGTTTATTTCTAATTTAAAGCAAAGCGGAACAGTGGAACTAATATTTAGTAAGGTGAGACTTAAGTCTTCGAACAGAGATAAAATAGATAATTTTGAGGTTACTCGCTTTTCTATTGGTTTGGAGAATTAAAGATTATGGATATAAAAGTTTTTTTACGATATAAAAATTTATTTGTTAGTTTAGTTATTGTTATTATTGCTGCTGTATTGGCACAAGTACTGTTTTCTTATTATTCTTTGCAGGAAGACAATATAGATGCAAAATTGCAGGAATTAGTGGTGGGAGAACAAACAATAGCGAGATGGCAGGAATTAAAACTGGAAAATGAAGAAGTAAAGAGTCTTTTCTTTGCGAAAGATACTTTGTTTTTTAAGAAATTTGTAGAGGAAAAAGCTAATTCTCTTGGGATTAGGATTACTTTTTTGAATACTTCTGATATAGAAAAAGATCTTTATTGGGAAGTAACAATGCAGTTAGGGATGGCATGCGTTTATAAAGATTTTATAAGCTTTATTAGAGATATTGAGCAAAAAAGTATAACAGTGGAAGATATTAAGATAGTTTACAATGCAGAAAGTGGTAGCGAAAAAATTAATTTAAATTTAAAAGGATTTATAATTAAATAATGATAAAAATGATTGTTACCTTTATTTTAATATTCTTAGTATTTCCAAGTTTTGTTTATTCCCAAAGTGAATATAAGGATCCTTTTAAGTCTGCATTACCTCAGGGTATAGAAGAAGTTGAAAATATTGTGGAAAGACAGGAAGAAATGGGTGAGGAAAGAGAAGATGTTTTACTGAACATGGTTGTTCAAGGCATTCTTTTGGAGGGTAATTTTCCCCAGGCAATAATTGATGGAGAAGTTTATAAAGCTGGTGATAGACTTAAGGATATGAATGGAAAAGTTTTTAGAATTGGAAAAAGTGCCGTATTTATTTCTTATGGAGAAAAAATATATAGAATTAAAATCAAGAAGAAGGAGGGGTTATGAAAAAGATTTTTTTAATAGTTTTTTTGATTTTTATATTTTCATCGAGCGGAGGGTATTCTCAGGATAATATTTATGGAGATTATTTATTTGGTAGTTTTGACAAGAAGATATCTTTAGACCTAGAGAGTGCACAGCTAGTAGATGTTTTAAAGATGCTTTCTCAACAAATTGGCCTTAATTTTATCTCTACTGAAGCCGTGAGGGGAAGAATAATAACTTTGTACATGCAAGAAGTCCCTTTGAGGGAGGCAATGGATATAATTTTTGAAGCAAATAATCTTACTTATGATTATTATTCGGATTCCAATGTATTTGTGATTAAAGAATTAGGAAAGCCAACCTTAGAGCTGAAGACTAAAATTTATCAATTAAAATATGTAAGGGTTAGTTCTTCTAAGATGGAAAAAGAAGTTGCGAACATGTTGAAAAGCGATGATAGTGAGGAAGGAGAAGCTGCTGAGGAGGTTGATGACTCCGAGACAGGTATAGCAGGAGCTGTAGAGTCAGTATTAACTGAATTTGGAAAGTTAACTGAAGACCCTATAACTAATTCTTTAATTATTGTTGATGTGCCGATACAATTTCCGCTTATTGATAGAATTATCAGCGAACTAGACGTTTCTCCTGTTAAAATTTTGATTGAAGTAGAGATGATGGATGTTGCTAAATCCCACCTTGACCAGATGGGGTTTAATTTTGAGAATGGTTTAACTGCTGCGTTTACTATGGGGTCAAGAGAAACTCGTTTTCCTTGGGATAATAGGTTTTTTCATCCGGTAGGGATTAACACCGATGCATCTGAACTTGGTGGAGCTGAACCTACTCTTTCAACATTAGATTTATCTGATTTTACAACGGTAATGCAGTTTTTAACAGAGGATACCGAAACAAAATTTATTGCTCGTCCAAAAATTCTTACCCTTGCTAATGAAACTGCAGAAGTTAATCTTACTTTAAATGAGGTAATTGGTGTTACGACTACTAATAATGAGGATGGAACCACTACTCAAGAAATAGAAAGAGAAAATACAGGAACAAGCCTACGAGTTACTCCTCAGGTGAATATGGATACTGATGAAATTACTTTAGTCGTTGATGTGTTTAACAAGGAGTCGCTAGATAGTAATATTCAGATAGAGGGGATGACTTCTGGTTTTGTAAAGAATGTTGAAGAGAGAAGTACTAAATCTATACTTAGGCTTAAAGCTGGAGAGACCCTTCTTATTGGCGGTTTGTTAAAGAAAGAGGAGTCGGAAACTATTACAAAAATACCATTTTTGGGAGATCTCCCTCTTATTGGAAGAGCTTTTCGTTACAGAAATCAACCTAAAACTGATAATATAAACCGGGAACTTCTTGTTTTCTTAACGCCACGCATTTTAAGGGACACGGGAGGGTTTGTTGGGAAAGCAAAGACTCTTGTTCGGGAACAAAATAATTTTCAAAAAGAGAGTTCAATGAAGATTGCTTTAGATCGTCACAATAGGTGAGTTATCAAGTTATTATATTTTTATTTGTGTAGGCTATATTAGAAGTTATATAATTTTTTTTAAAAATGGCAAGATACAAAAGATTAGGGGATATATTAATTTCCGAAGGGATTATCACCGAAAAGCAGCTTGAGGAGTCTATTGCCTTACAAGCAAAGGAAGGTGGTAAAGTAGGGGAAGTTTTAATTAAGATGGGTTTCGTAAATGAGGAGCAGATAGTCATTGCTTTAAGTAAGCAATTAGCTATTCCTTATGTTTCCGTATCTTCGGGTAAACTTGTTCCTACAGCTGACCAGAATTTAGAAACATTGATTCCTCACGATTTTTCTATAAGAAATATTATTCTGCCCCTTTCCCGCAACCTTAATTCTTTAACTGTAGTAATGTTTGACCCTCTAGATCTGATACTTATTGATAATCTTAAAAAAATTACTAGTTGTGAAATAAATCCGGTTGTTTCTACTAGAGCAAATATTTTAAAAGCTATTCAAGATTTTTACGGAAAAGAAAAGATTTTTCGCGAAGCTATTCAAGCCGCTGGTGATATTGGCTCTGAAGAAGGAATAAAGGAACTATCGTCAGAAGAAACAGATTTGAGCTTAGACAAATTAATTGCCCAAGCTGAAGAAGCACCAGTTGTAAAGTTAGTAGATCTTCTAATTAGGCAGGCAATTGAAGAAGGTGCTTCCGATATACATTTGGAGCCTCATTATGATAAATTAAGTTTAAGATATAGGGTTGATGGAGTTTTGTATGATATGCCTTCACCTTCATCATCGCTTTATTTACCAATTATTTCTCGGGTAAAGATTCTTTCTAAGATGGACATTGCTGAAAAGCGTCTTCCTCAAGATGGCGGTTTTATGGTTAAAATGGGTAAGCGACTCATAGATTTACGAGTCTCATCCTTGCCGACTATTTATGGCGAAAAGATTGTTTTAAGAATTCTTGATAAAAGCCGCGTTCCCCTAGATTTAGCAAGATTAGGATTTTTGCCTCAGGAATTAGATATTATACGACGAGGAGTAGATGCTCCTTATGGTCTTGTTTTTTTAACTGGACCTACGGGTTCAGGTAAATCAACCACGCTTTATGCTGCCTTAAATGAGGTAAAATCAGCAGCTAAAAATATTTTAACGGCAGAAGATCCAGTGGAGTATAGAATTGATGGAATAAACCAGGTTCAAGTTAAGCCTGAGATTGGTTTGACTTTTGCTAATGCTTTGAGATGTTTCTTAAGACAAGATCCTGATATAATTTTAATAGGTGAGGTAAGAGATTTAGAAACTGCCGAAATGACTATAAGAGCAGCTCTTACAGGGCATTTAGTCTTTTCTACCTTGCATACTAATGATGCCATGTCTACAATTAATAGATTAGTAGATATTGGTGTACCTAATTATTTAGTTGTGGCTTCTTTAAGGCTAATTATTGCTCAACGTTTGATAAGAAAACTTTGTCCTGATTGCAAAGAGCCTCGAGAAGTTAAGATTGAAGATATCCCCCAAAACATTAATTTAAATTCCCCAGTTATTTACAAAGCCAAGGGTTGTGAAAAATGTAATTTTATTGGTTATAGAGGAAGATCAGTAATCAATGAGGTTGTTTTAGTTGATGAGGAAATTAGAGCAGCGATAAGCAAAGGCTTATCTTCTTCTCAAATTATGGAAGTAGCTAAGAAAAAAGGGACTTTAACTCTTCTTGAGAGCGGAATAAAAAGGGTTGAAGAAGGTATTACTTCTTTGGAAGAAATTTTATCGGTGGCTGCGGTATAGTGCGGCTGATATAGTTAATACTGTTTATGCAAAAGGAGCATGGCCAAATATGCCAAAATTTAAATGTATAGTAAAAACAAAAGATAATAAAACTATAAAAGAAGTTTTAATTTTGCCTACTAAAAATGATGTTATCAATAATTTGAGGGCAAAAAATTTATTTATAGTATCTGTAGTAGAGGTTAAAGAAAAAAAATCGAGTTCTTTGTTTCCAAGTAGAAAAGGTAAGCGAGATAAGATTAAGCCCCATGATATAGCATTTCTTGCCCGTAATCTTTCCACTACGCTTTCTAGCGGAGTTACTCTTTTAAGAAGTTTAGAGATTCTTTCTTATCAGGCTGAGAGCATTAAACTTGAAAAAATATTAAAAAGTTGTAGTGAATACATTAAAGAAGGCTTATCTTTAAGTGAAGCAATTGTCAAATATCCTAAGGTTTTTTCTCATCTTTGGAGAGGGCTTATTGAAGTAGGCGAAGCTTCAGGTAATCTTCCCTTTGTTTTAGAGAAATTGGCTGATTATCTAGAGATTCGAATAAATTTTGAAAGAAAGATTAAGGGAGCGCTTATTTATCCGATGATTCTTTTTTTCGTGGCGCTTGGAGCAGTTGTTATATTTTTTAAATTTATTTTGCCTAAGTTTACCACTTTATTTGATCAATTTGACATAGAGTTACCTATAGTTACTAAGATTCTTTTTGATATAAGCAGACTTTTTGAAAAGCATTTTATTTTAATTTTGATTTGCATAGCGGCTACAGTATTTGGTTGTTCACTTTTTACAAAGCGACCTGAAACTAAGAAAACTTGGGATAAAATAAAATTGAAAATACCGTTAGTTGGTGATTTAGTATTCCTTGCGGCCTTGGAGCGTCTTACTTCTACTATCTTT
>JAGLSH010000040.1 GCA_023135855.1 Candidatus Omnitrophota bacterium | reverse complement strand
TAAGTAAAATTAGCCTAGATGGTCTTGATGTAAAAATAGTTAAGGGTAGAGAAGGAGTTTTTATAAGCCAATCTTCTAAAAGTAGGCCTAAGGGAAAAAAGAAAATAGCTTTATTCCAAGATAGCCCTGAGCTTGATAAGCTTGATACTGAGACAAATCTTGAAAAAAAAGAAGAGAAGCTTGAATCTAAGGAGAAAAAGTTTTCTCTTGCCATTGGAAATCTTTATATTAAGAACTCCAGAATAGAAGTAAAATACCCGATAAAGAAAAAACCTCTCAATATTGTTTTTAGTGATTTTTCTTTGAGGCTGAAAGGTTTTACATATCCCAAATTAAGTAGATTTTATGTAAAATTAGATACAGTTTTGGTTTCGTCTTCAGTGGAAAGCCAAAAAGCAAATAGTTTAGGTATTAAAGGATGGGTAGATTATAATAATAAAAATATGGATGTGGATATAGATATAAATGATATGGATTATATTGCTTTTAGTAAAATTTATCCACCTTTTTTGAGGCCAAATAATTTAAGGTTAAAAGATGTAAGTCTTTCTTTTAAATCGAACCTTAAATCCAAAAAGAATGAATTAATTATTGATAATTTCCTGACTATAGAGAGAGTAGAGTTTATTGAAGAAGAAGGCGAGGGAGAGTCTTTTCAAGCTAAGGCTTTAAAGACAGTTATTTCTTTCCTTAAAGGCGATAAGGATAAGCCTACTCTTCATCTTAAGTTAATGACAAACATGGATTCACCTAAATTAGACCTTTCTTCACTTAAAGTTAAGCTTATGGAAGCAGCGGGTATAGGGCCTTTGGTTATAATTAAAGAGGCTACTGATAAAGTAAAAGAGGGAATTAATAAAGAGCTAGAAAGCACTGATGGAGATAGTGTCAGTGAAATTTTAAAGGGTGTGGCTGAAAATTTAGAAAACATTTTTAAGATTGGTGGCAGTGAACAATCTCAAGAAAATAAAGAAGATACTTCTTCAAGTGAAGAAACTCCTTAAGAATAGAGCGTATTTATTTTTAGCGTATTAAAATATCAAAAAATTGTTTTTATGGTGGCTATAGTGTAGCGGCAGCACAAGAGATTGTGGTTCTCTTAGTACGGGTTCAACTCCCGTTAGCCACCCCACTTGTTCCTATCAAAGATAGGAAAAAGTGGCCCTGAGCGAAGCGAAGGGCCTTCATACAGATCCTGTTTTAATTATGCCCTGGTCCGTTTACATAATCCAATGCAAAGATAGCACCCTCTATACCGGAATAACCTCAAATTTATCAAAGCGTATTCGCGATCATAACAGCGGCAATGGCTGCCGATATACCAAATACCGTTATCCGGTCAAATTAATCCATTCCGAAGATTACCCCAGTAAATCCGAAGCTTTAAAAAGAGAGAGCTATATAAAAGGCCTCACCCAGGCAAATAAGCTAAAATTAGCCGAATAATCTCTCTTAGTTTATGCCTGCTAGTTTAGGGCATAGTAGCCGTTTATTACCCCATCAAGCCCCCATATACAGCCATAAACTAGGAATTAGGCAGATACCTATCTAGTTTATGAGAGGCTCAATATGAGCATAATCGAACGTCTCAACTTAACTCTTTACAATTCGTGAAAATATTACTAAAATTAAATAAAATACCAAGCTCGTATATTAATTGTTAGCTCACAATTATGAAAAATGAAACTTACATATTCATTATTGCAACTATAGGTGTAGTCTTAGGCATAACTAATTTTATACGGTCGCTTTTTAAAGATAGGGTTAAAATTAAGGTTTCTCCTGTAATTAACCTATTTATTGAAAATCCCGAAGGGAAAAATGATATTGTTTCAAGAGTTTGCATTGAAGTTGTCAATTTAAGTGAGTTTCCTATAACAATTCATGAAGTAGGCTTTACCACAAATATCTATAAAAAAGAGGGTAAAATATCCTTTTTGGATAAACAAATAGTTCAAGGTGGTAAACTTCCTAGAAAAATGGAATCTAGAACAGCCATTACAATTTACCACCCCCTTCCAAACATGTTTAAAGAGGATGTCGATAAAATAGTCGGGGCTTATGCAACAACCCAATGTGGAAGAATGTTCAAGGGTAACAACAAAATACTAAAAAAACAAATTGAAGATAGCAAAAAGCTAACAAAGCAATCCACCTGACTCTCTCCGCGCTCTAACGAGCTTGGTCGGGCAGGTGATTTCGGTGTTAGGAGAAAAAATGAATACTTATATTAAGCTTATCGGAAAAACAAAAAAATCTATAGAAGAACCCTGGAAAAATATAATTTGTTTTATTGGTTTCTCTAACGCGGAAGTTCATAGGCAAATTATTGAAGATTCATTTCAATATCATCTAAACCTCAATCTTGAATATATGAAGAAACATCATTCCGAGCATTTTTCATTGCCACACAATGTTGGTAGAGCTATTGTATTGTATAATTATTTTCGAGAACGCCATCAATACTTTGAAGATAGTCAACATAAAATTATTGCAAAAGAACAATTGCCGAACAGGAATCCTGATGTGGCAACAAAAACGTTTGAGTTTTGGATCGAGGCATTTGAACAATAGCGATTATTGGTAAAAATAAAAAAAAGGGGGGGGTAATGGATTTACATAGCTTGATTGGTAAATTAGTTCTTTTTAAATTTCATGAGACTATAAAAAATGATTTCCGTATCTTTGATATACAAGGAGAAAATCTGTGGGGTGTTGTATCTGGGATAGAACCAAACAATATGGGGGTATGGGTTAAACATCCTAAATATAAACTAGGAATTTGGTGGGATGAAGAAGGCAATACAATACCCGAAAACCAAAGAACAAAAGAAGAATTTGAGGCTGACGTTTTAATCCCTTGGCAATATATAAAAGGAATCATGTGCATTAGGGATGATCGTTTTAATCGAGAGGATAAATCTTCTATGGGATTCCATCCGTTTGAAGAGAATAAGTAAAAATGAGTAAATTTAAGAAATAGACGTTCATAACAATTCGCTTCAGCCGACAAAAACCTACGGTTTTTGCGGCTGAGCTCAAACGTTAGAAGATAGATAAAATGAATCTAGAAGAAATAAAAACCATAATTAGAAATCCCAGAAAATATATTGTTTTTCTTATAATTCTGTTCATTTTATTTGTAGCGGGTGTTTGGATAAAAGGTTATGTTGGGAAAAAGGCTGAACAAGCTGCTATGCCCCAAAAAGAATCCGATCAGAATATTGTCAAAAAAGGCTCTCTTCCTCCAACACTTGAAATAATTCGCCAATTAGGAAATCTTTCAATATGGACTAACAATGGGGGTAGCCGTCAAAGTTATCAAACTTTACTATCTTGGGAAAAAGATAAAACAATCGATCTCGATTTAAAACATCAAATTACTTCCGAAATTAAAAGAGTTCAAGAAGAATATTACCTATATCTTATGAGAAGGGCTATTGATAATGAAAATGGCAAATGGCTAAGATGGGGTTGGATATGTAAAGTTAAAGCCAATTCTGAAGCAAAAGATTGCGCTCGCGGAATAGAACCACCAAAAGGATTTGATGCGGCGAATGTTTTAGGACATCTCTATAGAACAAATCCAGCAATTCCATGGCAAGAACATGCACGAGCCGCCTGTATTCTACGAAACATAAAAACTGCGTATAATAAAGAGGGTATTAACAATGAGAAATTCTTCGGAAGACTAATAGTTCTCATGGGAGAAAATGAACGTAGTTTATGCGTTAGCAAAATGGCATTTGAAACCTATAAGGATTTAACTGATTTTTCCTCAAACAAAACTTTTGATTTCAAGGAAGCAATAAAACATTGGAATAATCCAGAAAAAAAAGAAAAAATTTTGAAAATAATCTTCTAACAATTCATCCAACGGATCAATCTATTGATTTAAATTTTTTGATATTTACAACATTTTTATCTGTTTTTCTTCAAAGGGAACTTATTTTTGGTTGTATTGTTAAGCAGTTCCTGCCAGATTTTGTATTGATTTTCCCAGTCTATCTCATTGATGACCTGGCGTAATTTATATTCGGGTAAAGATGATATAAGACCAGCTTCAAATAGAATGATTTCTTCTTGGATCTTGGGCGAGAGGAGAAGGAGGCTTGTTATCTGGTTTATTCTTTGTGGACTCATATTGAGCCATCCTGAAATTTCTTTCAGGTTTTTAGCCCTACCTTCGTTAAGCACCTCTTGTATCTGATGAGCCAATAGCAGATTTTGCCTTAATTATTCCTTTTGTTTTATCGCATTGTCTATATATCAAAAAGTGTTAAAATAGCCATAGGATATGAACGAAGGCGTAGTGATAAATTTGAATATATGGCAAGAAGGATAATATAATGAGACATGAAGAAAGCCCAAAAGGGAAAGTAATTGTTTATAAGAATAAAGTAGAAGTCCGGCTGGAAGCTGAAACTGTATGGCTCTCACAAGCGCAGATAGCTAAACTATTTGGTACGAAGCGCCCCGCAATTACCAAGTATTTATCTAACATTTTTGAATCCAAAGAGTTAAATAAGAAATCAGTATGTTCCATTTTGGAACATACTGCCGCTGACAGAAAAACTTATAAAACAAAGTTTTATAATCTTGATGCGATTATTTCCGTGGGTTATCGTGTTAATTCCATGTAAGCAACACATTTTCGCATTTGGGCGACTAACGTATTGCGTAGACATTTAGTTGATGGCTACACTCTTAACGAGAAATATCTTACCAAAAACGCGGTCAAATACGAGGAATTACAGAAAACTATAGCGCTTATAGAAAATGTTGAATCACTTGCCGATTTATCAATTGAAGCCAGAGGAATTATTAAGGTTATATCTGATTATACCCGCGCCTTAGATATCCTTGATGATTTTGACCATGAGCGCTTAAAAATTCCCAAAGGAACAAAGTCTACTAAATATACTCTTACTTATGAAAGAGCCAAGGTGATTATTGACACAATGAAAGAAAAGTTTAACGATTCAAATCTTGTGGGGCAGGAAAAGATAGCAGCTTTAAAAGCTCGATAGGCGCAATTTACCAGACTTTTAGCGGAGCTGACGTGTATCCTACGGTTCAGAATAAAGCGGCTCATTTGTTGTATTTTGTAGTTAAGAATCATAGTTTTGTAGATGGTAATAAACGTATTGCTGCCGCTTTACTCGTGTGTTTTTTAGAAAAATGCGGCATCTTACATAGAAGGGACGGCAGTAAAATTATTGATGATAGCGCTTTAGTGGGGCTTACGCTTATGATAGCTTCCAGTCGTCCAAAAGAAAAAGATATGATGATAAAAGTTATCCTTAATCTTTTGCAATAAGTAGGACACATTTATGAGGGAATTACCTCTCAGCAATTGAATTTTCTTGCCAATACCCTATAATCCTAATATAATAAGGACCTGTAAATAAGGATAGGTTCCCTAGGGTGGTACGGCTCAAGGACTCCATTGTTCTTGATTATGTAAAATAATAGAAACATGAAGGATTAGTATAGTATGATTTTGCTTTTGTGGATATTGATTAGCTTAGCTGTAGGTTTAGTGGTAGTTGTTTTCATACCGTCAAAGGGGAGATTAGTAGAGAATTCTGAGGTTGGTTTTCAAAATAAGACTGAATTTGCTATTGAGCAATTAAAGGAAAGAGTTTTCTCTTTAGAAAACGAATCTAGCAGTGTGAATAAATTATGTGCATCAATAAAAGAGGATTTATCCCATCTGAAAGAGAATGATTTAGCGTCTATTATCAAACTTTTAGAGAAAAAAGAAGGTTTTAAACAAAAGGTTTTTCTGCCGGCACAGGAGAGTGGAAAACTTCAGGAATATGAGAAAACAATAGAGTTTTTTAAAAAAGAGATAGAAGGGTTGTCTCATAAACTGATAGACTTAACTTTAGAGATCAAGAGATTAGAAGAAGAAGAACAAAAAAAGGATCGTTGCATTAGTGAATTAAAAAGAAAGGAAATACAAGCTAGAAGAGTGGTAGAAGAAGTAAAATTACGGTTAAAAAAGACTATTAATGAACTTAGTGATGTTAAGACTAGAGAATTAAAGCTAAGAGCTGATTTGTTTAAAGAAAAGGTTGTATACTCAGATAACGAAAAAGAGCTTGAAAGATTAACTAGAGAGAATGAGGAGTTAAAAGATGGACTTAGTTATGAGATGCATAATTAACAATATCTAATATTTTATGTTTCTTTATGGTAAAAATTCAGTTTTTGAACGTTTAAGAGCAAATCCTCAGAGTATTAAAAAGATATTTTTAGCAGAAAATTTTTCTGCTCCTCACATTGAAGAATTAATTAAACTTAAAAAGATTGCAGTCAAGCATGTTTCTAAAAAAGAATTGTCTAGGATA
>JAGLSH010000004.1 GCA_023135855.1 Candidatus Omnitrophota bacterium | reverse complement strand
AAAGATACCAAGCTGCTAGTAGCACCAGCCTCTCGTGATATTTTTCTAGCGGCATTAAAAAAAGGTATAATAAAGACATTCATAGAAGCTGGAGCAATTATATTGCCTGTTGGATGTGGCCCATGTGTTGGAACTCATCAAGGGGTTCTTGGAGACGAGGAAGTAGCAATTTCAACAGCTAATAGAAACTTTAAAGGCCGAATGGGTAATCCTAAGGGTTTTATTTATCTAGCCTCACCAGCAACGGTTGCAGTTTCAGCGATCAAAGGTAAGATAACCGACCCTAGAAGATATTTGTAAATTTTGTATTATAAATATATAATAACAAAAAGGAGATAAATATTATGGCTAACATAACTACTTTGCTTAAATTAGCTGAAGAAAAGGGGGCAAGTGATTTACATATTACTGCTAATAATCCACCTATCTTGAGGATTGATGGTCAGCTTGTAGTTGTTGGTATGCCTGCCTTAGATAAAGAAACAACACGGACTTTAGTTTACAGTATGTTGAATGATGAGCAAAAAGCTATCTTTGAGAGAGAGAGAGAGCTTGATTTTTCTTTTGCTTTAAAGGACATGGATCGTTTTAGGGTAAATGTTCACGTTCAGAAGGGTAATATTGAAGCAGCCTTAAGACGTGTTCCTAGAAAGATTCCCACTATTGATGACTTAGGGCTGCCAGATATCGTTTATGATTTTGTTCAGAAGCCCAATGGATTAGTTTTAGTTACCGGGCCTACTGGGACTGGTAAGAGTACTACTTTGGCATCAATGATTAATTTTATTAATGAATCGCGTAAGGATTTAATTGTTTGCATTGAAGATCCGATTGAGTTTATTTATACCAGTAAAAAAAGTATTATAAAACAGAGGGAACTATATTCAGATACTCATTCTTTTCCTGAGGCTTTAAAAAGAGTTCTTCGTCAAGATCCTGATGTAATTGTTGTAGGTGAGATGCGTGATTTAAGCACAATCGCTACTACTCTAACTGCAGCTGAGACCGGACATTTAGTTTTAGCTACCTTGCATACTCCTGATGCGCCTCAGACAATTCAGAGAATAATCGATGTTTTCCCACCGCATCAACAGCGGCAAGTTACTGTTCAGCTTGCTGAGTGTTTACAAGGTGTAATTTCTCAAGTGCTTATTCCTCGAGCTGATGGCAAGGGAAGAGTTTTAGCTACAGAGGTTATGGTCTCAACCCCTGGAATAAGAAATTTAATAAGAGAGAATGATATTGCTCAAATTCCTTCTTTGCTTCAAATGGGTGCTCAGCATGGTATGAATACTATGGATAAGTCATTAAAAATGCTTTACAAAAAGGGAATTATTGCAAAAGAGGCAGCAATGAGTAAAGTTAAGAGTGTTAGCGAGTTTGATAGTTTATAATTATGATTTTAGAAGGACGAGTCTTTAAATTTGACGATAATATTAATACTGATTGGATAATTTCAGGAAGGTATAAGTTCTCGATTACTGACATGAAAGAGCTTTCTAAGTATCTTTTTGAAGATATTCGACCAAGCTTTTATCAAGAATTAATACCGAATAAATCAATAATTGTAGCAGGTGAAAACTTTGGCATGGGTTCTTCTCGGGAGCAGGCTCCCTGGGTAATAAAAGAGGCCGGAGTTCTTTGTGTTGTGGCTAAGAGTTTTGCTCGTATTTTTTATCGCAATGCTTTTAATATTGGATTAGCTTTGATTGAAGCCGATACTTCTTCTTTAAGTGAAGCAGATACAATAAGTGTTAACCTTAACAAGGGAATAATTGAGAGCAACAGGGGCAGTGAAATAGAATTTAATCCCTGGGATAACTTCAGAAAAGAGTTAGTTAAACAAAAAGGAATTTTGAATTATCTTAAAAAATATAAAGGATTTAAGGTGGAATAAATATGAGTTATAAGCTAACTTTAATTCCCGGCGATGGCATTGGTCCAGAAGTAACTGATGCTACTGTAAAGTGTATTGAAGCTTTGGGAGTGGATATTGAATGGGAAAGAGTAATAGCTGGTGAGTGTGCTCTTGAGAAGTACGGAAAACTTCTTCCTGATGAAGCTCTTGAGTCTATTCGTAAGAACAAAATAGCTTTAAAGGGTCCAATTACTACTCCGGTAGGTAAGGGGTTTCGTTCAGTTAATGTGGCGATACGACAGCTTTTGGAACTTTATGTTTGCATGCGACCGGTTAAGTCTTTTGGAGTACCAACAACTTTTCATGAAGATGTCGATATAGTAATAATGAGAGAGAACACGGAAGATCTTTATGCTGGTATTGAATTTCCTGAGAATGCTCCCGAGACTAACAAATTAATAGAAGATATTAATGCTATTTCTGAAAAAAAGATACGAAAGGGTAGTGCGATATCAATCAAACCGATATCTAAATTTGCTTCTGAAAGAATTGCTCGATTTGCCTTTGAATATGCTATAAAGAATAATAGAAAAAAAGTAAGTTGTATACATAAGGCAAATATAATGAAACATACCGATGGTTTGTTTTTACATACTTTTTATGAAGTTGCTAAGGAATATGAAGGGAAAGTTGAAGCTGAAGATGTTATTGTTGATAATTTATCAATGCAGTTAACTAAGCGGCCAAAGTTTTTTGATATTTTAGTTTTGCCTAATCTATACGGAGACATAATATCAGATTTAGGCGCAGGATTGATTGGAGGATTAGGTTTAGCAGCTGGAGCAAATATTGGTGACACAATGGCTGTTTTTGAGCCTACTCATGGGAGCGCTCCTAAATATGCTGGTAAGAATAAAGTAAACCCTATTGCCACTATTCTTTCAGCATCTCTTATGTTAAAGCATCTTGGTGAGAATGATAAAGCTGAAATTTTAGAACAAGCTGTTGAAGATATAATTAGAGAAAATACATCTGTGACTTATGATTTAAAACCAGATCGTGATGATCCTACTGCTGTAGGAACTAAAGAAATTACTTTAGCAATTATCAAAAGAATAAAAGAATTACAAAAATGAACCAAATCAAAAAAATTTCCATAATTGGTACAGGTGGAGTTGGCGCAACTTTAGCTTTTAATGTTTTGGCTTGGCTGGCGCCTAAAGAACTTGTACTTATAGACATTAATGAGGATTTAGCTAAAGGGGTTGCTTTGGATTTAGAAGATACCCGAGGATTTTTAGGCTTTTCTACTAAAGTGGTAGGAGGCAAGAATTACTCTACTATTAAAAATTCAGAGATAGTTGTATTTACTGCTGGTATTGCTCGCAAGAAAGGTATGACCCGGTTAGACCTGCTAAAGATTAATTCAGCAGTGGCTAAGGATGTTTCCAAAAAGATTAAGAAATTTGCACCGAAAACAATAATAATCGTAGTGACCAATCCTTTAGATGTTATTACTTATGTAATGGCTAAGGAAACAAAATTTAATCGTCAAAGAGTGATTGGCATGGGTTCATCTCTGGATACTAGTCGTCTTCTTAATATTCTTCATAAGGCGACTAAGCTTCCGGTACCTTCCTTGGAAGGTTTTGCCTATGGGCCTCACAGTAAAGATATGATTATTCCTCTACAGAGGCTAAAGACTGAAGGTAAGAGCATCACAGCTGCTTTAAAGAATATAAGTCCTCGTCAAATAGGTCAAAGAACTCAACTTAGAGGGGCAGAAATTGTTGGATTGTTAAAAAATCGGAGTGCTAACTTTGCTCCGGCTTTATCTTGTTGTTCTTTAATTGAAGCAATAGTTAAGAATGCTAATGTTGTTATTCCAGTATCAGTATATTTGCGGGGCGAATACGGCTTGAATAATGTTTGTTTAGGCGTACCTTGTTTAATTAACCGCAAAGGTGCAGATAAGATTATTGAAATGAAAATAAGCAGTAGCGAGAAAAAAGAATTAAAAAAAGCTGAAAAACTCTTTAAAGAATGCATGAAGTAGCGATAATTGGTGCTGGAGCAGCAGGTATTGCTTGCGCAAAAGAAGCTCTTAAGAGAGGATTGAAGACACTCTTAATAGAAGAGAGTAAAGAGTCGTTAGGCGGAACCTGTATTAATCGCGGTTGTATCCCTACCAAATTTTTTCTTAAATATTCCCACACTTCTGGAACTTGGCTAGATTCATTCAAGGGAAGCCAAGAGATTATTAAAAAGATAAAAGCGCCTATAATTCCTTTTTTAGAAAAACAAGGACTGAATTTTCTTTGGGGCAAAGCTCGTTTTTTAGGTAAAAATAGTCTAGATGTAGCTGGGGTGTCAGTAAAAGCAAAGAATATTATTATTGCTACTGGTTCTTCTCCAAGAACGATTATCAATAATTCTAAAGTCATTTTTGCTGATGATTTATTTTCCAAAGATATTATTGGCGATAAAATTCTTATTATTGGTGCTGGCTATATTGGCTTAGAAGTAGCTTCGATATTAAGCAATTTTGGCAAAGATATTAAGCTAATTGAGAAAGAAGATAGAATTCTATCTTCTTTTGATTCTTATTTAGCTGCCAGATTAAGAGTAATTTTAGAGAGAAAAGGGATTAAGATAGAGATTGACAGGAATATTAAAGATTATAATTTAGGTGATTTTGATCTAATTATTTCTGCTGTTGGTAGAGTACCAAACTTAGAAAGTTTAGACATAGAGGCTTTAAGATTAGCTAAAAACCCAGGTGGATGGATAAGGACTGATTCATTTTTGCGAACAAGCTTAAAAGGCGTTTATGCTTGCGGAGATGTCACTGGTAAGAAATTATTGGCTTATGTGGCTGAATATCAAGCCCAGCTTTGTATTAACAATATAAGTGGTAAGAAACAAAGGGAAGATTACAAAGGGCTTGGCGAGTGTGTATTTTCGTCTCCAGCTGTAGCTAAAGTCGGAATATTAGAAGACGAAGCCAAGAACAAAGGCATAAAATATGAGGTGGTTAAATCAAACTTTATGAAATTTTCATCTAGCTATGTTTACGGTGACGCTGATGGATTTATTAAGATTATTATTGATAAGAGAAAAAGAATTATTGGTGCTGGTATAATTTCTCAAGCTGCAGGTGAGCTTATTAACATACTTTCTCTTTGTATTAAAAACAACTTAACAGTTAATGACTTAAGGAAATGTGCTTTTATTCATCCTACTTTATCGGAAATTATACCTCAGTTATTGAATTTTTAATAAAATATCTTAGTGGTGAGCAAAAAATTGACAGAAAAGAGTTTTATAGTACAATATTAAGAAAGTTTTTTACTTGAAAGATTACAGATATTAATTCAAATTGTTTTTAAATAAAAAGGAGGAATCAAAATGTTTTTAGTCGACCATTTATTAACCGAAGATCAAAAAATGTTACGTGATTTATGTCGTCAAATTGCTGAAGAGAAGATAAGACCTGTGTCTCGAGAACTTGACGAAAAGGAAGAGTTTCCAGCAGAGATTATTAAAATTTTAGGCCAATCGGATTTGTTTTCCCTTTGTATACCTGAAGTCTATGGTGGAATGGGTGGTAATCTTATGGATTTATGTATTGCTACTGAAGAAATTTCTCGGGTCGATGGAGGGATTGCTACTTCTTATGCGGCTTCTTATTTAGGGATGTTTCCGATTTTAATTAATGGTAACGAAGAACAAAAGAAAAAATATTTGCCAGATATAGCTTCAGGAAAGAATCTAACTGCTTTTGGTTTAACTGAGCCTGAAGCTGGTTCCGATGCAGCTGCAGTAAAGACTACAGCTAAAAAAGATGGTGATTACTATATTTTAAATGGAACTAAGCATTTTATTACCAATGGTGGAGATGCTCAAATTTATACTATAATAGCTGTTACCGATAAGAGCAGAGGTCCTCGTGGTGTATCAGCTTTCATTTTAGAGAAAGGAATGGAAGGTTTCACTTTTGGTAAAAAGGAAGAAAAATTAGGAATAAGAGCATCTTCTACTAATGAACTTATTTTTACTGACGTTAAAGTCCCTAAAGAGAATCTTTTAGGCGGTAAGGAAGGTATTGGTTTTATCTCTACAATGAAGACTTTTGACCAATCTCGTCCAGGAGTTGCTGCTCAAGCTGTAGGAATTGCGCAAGGAGCCTTAGAATTAGCTACTGAATATGCTCATCAGAGAATTCAATTTGGTAAACCAATAAGTTCTTTTCAAGGGATACAGTGGATGCTTGCTGATATGGCCACTAAGATTGAAGCAGCCAGAAGCTTAGTTTATAGCGTTGCTTCAATGGTTGATAGAGGCATTAAGAACCCAGGCCCAGCCAGTGCAGCTGCAAAGATGTTTGCATCTGATGTGGCCATGGAAGTAACCACTAATGCTGTTCAGATATATGGTGGTTATGGTTATATGCGAGATTATCCTATTGAGAAGTTTATGCGTGATGCCAAGATAACTCAGATTTATGAGGGCACAAACCAAATCCAGAGAAATATTATTGCTCTTGCCCTTATAAAGAAGTACGGAAAATAAGAAAAGCCTATCTAGCTTGACAAACTCACCAATTGCCTTGATAATACTAATACTGTATTGACGATTAGGATAATGGGGCAACTATGAAAAATATTTATTTAGTAGGGTTTATGGGTACGGGTAAGACCATAGTTGGCCAAATTCTTGCTAAAGAATTAGGCAAGGAATTTGTCGAGATGGATGCTTGTATTGAGGAAAGAAATAGCTTAAAGATTGTTGATATCTTTGCTCAAAAAGGAGAAGCTTACTTTCGTGGTCTTGAGAAGATATTACTTGGGGAATTAAGTCAAAAAGAAGATTTAGTTATTAGTTGTGGCGGAGGGCTAGTTTGTGATTCTGATAATTTAAAGCAGCTTAAGGAAACTGGGGCAGTGTTTGCTTTGAAAGCGTCAGTTTCGACTATTTACCAGAGAACAAAAGGACATACTCATCGTCCTATTCTTAATGTTGATAATCCCCCAGAAAAAATCGAACAATTACTTAAAAAAAGAGCTTGTTGCTATGCACAGGCTCAGTATTCAATTGACACTGATGATCTTTCTCCTGAAGAGGTTGCTAATAAAATTATAGATATTTTAAGTCATGGCTAAGAAGGGGGCGGTTTTACTTAATCTCTTAAACTTAACTTCTCAAAAGATTAAGAGTGTTTTATCTGCTTTTGAGGATATTGATCAGATACTTAAAGTTGATGTTAGAAGATTAAAAGAGGTTCCCTATTTACAAGATAAAGATATTGAGAAAATATTATCTGGGCGAGTTTCGACAATATTGGATCGTGAATTAGAGTTAATTGATAAAGAAAATATTGATTGTATAGATATCTTTGATCAAGATTATCCTAGTCTATTAAAGGAAATAGAAAATCCTCCGATAGTTCTTTATCTTAAGGGTGATCGTAAAGTGCTAGAGAAGTTTTTGTTTGCTATTGTAGGTAGTCGTAAGCCGACTAACTATGGAATATCAGTAGCTGGAGATTTTTCTGATAGGCTTTCTAGAGAGAAAATAGTTATTGTTTCAGGATTAGCCCGAGGCATAGACACTGTTGCTCACAAGGAAGCAATCAAGAGAGGAGAAACTGTAGCGGTTTTAGGAAGTGGACTGCTTAATGTTTATCCTAGAGAGAATAAAGATTTGGTTACAGAGATTGCTTCTAGAGGAGTGGTTATGTCTGAATATCCATTATTTACTTTGCCTTCAAGGGAAAATTTTCCTCGAAGGAATAGGATTGTTAGCGGTATATCTAGAGGAGTATTAGTTGTTGAAGCTGCGTCACGTAGTGGTGCTTTAATAACTGCTCATCTAGCCTGTGAACAGAATCGAGATGTATTTGCTATTCCTGGAAATATTAGTTCTCCCTTAAGCAAGGGGACTCATATTTTAATAAAGGAAGGAGCAAAGCTTGTAGATTGTGTAGATGATATATTAGAAGAATTAGGTCTAGCTGCATGTGAGAAGTTAGAAACTGTAGGCGAAAAGTTATGAGCATTAAACCAAAAAAACCAAAAAAACCAAAAAAATTAACTAAAACAAAAAAATTAAAAAACTCCAAGAAAACACCAGCAACAAAGATGAAGAAGGAAGTTGAAGTTGGAGATCGGGGTGGTTACTTAGTAATTGTAGAATCACCGACCAAAGCCAAAACTATTTCTTCGATATTGGGCAAGGAATATGACGTAACTTCTTCAATGGGCCATGTAATTGATTTACCGGCAAATAAACTTTCCGTAGATGTTGACAATGGGTTTGAACCTGTTTACCAAGTTATTTCTGGTAAAGAGAAGATCATTGCTCAGTTAAAGAAAAAGTCAAAAGGTAAAAAGGCAATTTATCTAGCAACTGACTCTGATCGCGAAGGAGAAGCGATCAGCTGGCATATAAAAAGAGCACTGGATTCTAAAAATAATATCTTTTATCGCGTTGTTTTTCATGAAATAACTGAAGAAGCTATTAGGGAAGCATTTAAAAAATGTAGTCATTTGGATATGCATAAAGTTAATGCCCAGATAGCTAGAAGAGTTTTAGATAGGATAGTAGGCTATCGGCTTTCACCTATTCTTTGGAAAAGAATAGTCAGAGGTTTATCAGCCGGAAGAGTGCAGTCAATTGCTTTAAAGTTTATTGTTGAGAGAGAAAAGGAGATTGTGGCTTTTATATCTAAAACCACCTTTTCTTTAGAGGCAAGATTCAGAGTCGGTTCAAATGTTTTTAAAGCAAAACTCACTAAGTGTAAGGGCAGTAAGGGAATTTTTGAAAACAGAGATGATGCCCAGAAATATCTAGAGCAAATAAAAAGCCAGGAATTTATCGTAAAAGACTTGATTAAAAAAGAGACTAAACGCAAACCTCCACCGCCTTTTATTACTTCCTCACTTCAGCAAGATGCTTTTAATCGATTAAGGCTTTCAGCTGGAAGAACAATGATGGTGGCTCAGAAGCTTTATGAAGGTGCTCAGATTTTAGAAAAGAGCGTAGGTCTTATTACCTATATGCGTACTGATTCTTTCCATATAAGTGATAAGGCAAAAAAAGAAGCTAAAGAGTTTGTTAGGGAGAATTATGGCCAAGATTATTTATCTTCTCATGAATATCATCATAAGCAGAAAAAAGGTGCTCAATTAGCTCATGAAGCTATAAGACCCTCTAGTAGCTATCGTCAACCTGATCAAATGAAAGAGTTTATTGTTGACGATGAGGCAAGATTGTATGAATTGATTTGGAAAAGATTTGTGGCTGGTTTCATGAAAGAAGCAGTTCTAGAATCGAGCAAGGCCAAAATAACATCAGAAGATGTTGAGTTTGAAGTTAAGGGCTTGCGAGTTTTATTTGAAGGTTTTCTAAAGGTCTTAGGCGATGGAGGTGACGATAATCTACTTCCGCCTTTAGAAAAAGGACAGACAGTTATTTTAGAGGATTTAATAATCATAGAACATACTACTAAAGCCCCGGCTCGTTATAATGATGCATCTTTAGTAAAACTATTAGAAGAAAAAGGTGTTGGTCGTCCGTCTACTTATGCACCAATTATTTACACCCTTTTTAGAAGAAATTATGCTCGTCGAGAAAAAAGAGCTTTTCTTCCTACTGTTTTAGGCATAAAGGTCAGTGATCTTCTAGTAAATTATTTTCCTAAGATTATGGATGAGAATTTTACTGCTTCGATAGAGGAGAAATTGGATGAAGTAGAGAATGGAAATGTTGACTGGCGGAAAGTCCTCGAAGAATTTTATCCAGATTTCAATAAGAAGGTAGAGGAAACCTTGCTTTTAGTTAAAAAAGAAGTTGAGTATTCAGATAAAACTTGTCCACAGTGTAAAGGAAGAATGGTAATAAAGTGGTCGCGAAGGGGTAGATTCTTAAGTTGTGAAAATTTTCCTCGTTGTCGCTATGCTGAAAGTATTACTACCGGGGTTCCTTGTCCGGATTGTAAAGTTGGACAATTGATAGAAAGAAGGAATCGAAGGGGGCAGAACTTTTATGGATGCAGTAAATATCCTGAGTGCACTTATACCAATCGTTCTTTGCCTGAGGATCAAGATAATAATGACCAAGAAGATGCTAAGGAGGAAGACTAGACGATGATTCCTTTTTCTCATTATATTGATAGATTCCTAAATTATCTAAATATCGAGAAAAATTACTCTAGCCACACTATCAATAACTATGCAGCCGATTTAAGAGAGTTCGGGGATTTTTTAGAGTCTCGGGGCGGCAAGGATATAAAGAGAATTGATTATTTTTTATTAAGAAAATTTTTAAGCGAACTAAGTGAAAAGAAATTAAGTAAACGGACTCTTTCCAGAAAGATTTCAACAATGAAGAGTTTTTTTAAAATTATGCTTAGGGAAAGCTTGGTGAAAAGTAATCCGGCTTCTTCATTAATTTATCCCAGACTAGACAAACCTTTGCCGAAGTTTTTAACTGAGAAGGAAGTTGAGAATATGTTGAAATTGCCAAAGGGGAGGGAGCTCTTAGTTTTGAGAGATAAGGCAATTTTAGAATTTCTTTATTCAACTGGGGCTCGGGTATCTGAGATGGTTTCCTTAAAGAAAGAGAATGTGGATTTTATAAGCGGGATAGCTAAAGTAAAAGGAAAGGGGAGAAAAGAGCGTCTTCTTCCTTTAGGTGAGCCAGCTTTAAATAGTTTAAAAGATTATATTGATATGCGGGGTGATAATAATTCTTCTTTATTTTTAAATAAACGTCGAGGAACTTTAACTGATCGCGGGGTAAGAGATATCGTATATAAATATATGAAGAAAGCTGCAATGATTTCTAGAATTTCTCCGCATACATTTCGTCATTCTTTTGCTACTCATCTTCTCAATAGAGGAGCAGATTTGCGGAGTGTGCAGGAACTCTTGGGACATTCTAGTATAGCTACTACTCAAGTTTATACCCATTTGACCATTGATTCTCTTAAGAGTGTTTACCAAAAGGCTCATCCGAGGGCGAAGCAATGAATATGATGGTGATTAAGAGATGAAAGAAATTTTATTTTTAATTTATGATTTCATTTTTTGCTTAGGGCTTACAATTTATCTGCCTCTGCATCTTTATCGCAAAAAGATGACTCTCCTAGCTTTACGAGAAAAACTAGGATTTATCAGCGTAAGAGAGATAAAAAATTCTATTTGGATACAAGTAGTAAGTGTTGGTGAGGCTAATTTGATTGGAGATTTAATAAGAAGGTTAAGAGAGTCCCAAGATTTGCCAATAATAATATCAACCACAACCTTAACTGGTAATAGAATTGCTAAAAAACGCTATTCACATCTAGCAAAGGTAATTTTCTTTCCTTTTGATTTTTCAATTATACTTGCAAGGGTTATAAAAATAATCAAACCAAAAATATTTATTGCTGTTGAAACCGAGATTTGGCCTAATCTTTTTTATCGTTTAAGGAAAAAGAAAATTCCAATAGTCATTATCAATGGAAGAATTTCCGATAAGGCGTTTAAGCGCTATTGTTGGATTAGACCTTTTATGAGGGGAGTTCTTAAAAAATGTGATTATATTGGTGTTCAGAATTCACTTTACAAAGAGAGATTTCTTTTTCTAGGGGCTGACCCGAAGAAGATTATTGTTAGCGGAAATATGAAATTCGAGAGTATTCTAATAGATAAAGATAAGTTGCGTCAAAAACAGGAAAAATATAAGTCTATCCTTAAAAGAGGAGGTAATAAGCTTTTAGTCGCTGCTAGTACACATGAGCCTGAAGAAGAGATTATAATTGATATTTATAAGGATATTTTTAAAAGTCCTGGAGGGATTACTTTAATTATTGCTCCACGTCATCCTGAGAGAGTATCGAAGATTGGTAAACTTATTCAACTAGCAAGTTTTAATCCAGTAAAAATGAGTAAAGTTGAAGAGAATCTTGGAGACAAGAGAAGTATTTTTATAGCCGACACCGTAGGAGAACTATTATATTTTTATAGCATAGCTGATATTTGTTTTGTTGGTGGAAGTTTAGCTAAGAGTGGTGGGCATAATGTTTTAGAGCCAATTTATTTTCGCAAGCCGACTGTTTTTGGTCCAAATATGGACAATTTCCTTGATATTGAAGAGATCGTTTTAGAAAAAGGTGCCGGCATTAAGGTAAGGAATCGGGAAGAGTTAGCCGAGGTGTTACTAGGGTTAGTAAGTGATACAGCCTTAAAGAATACCTTAGCTAATCGTTGTGATGAAGTTTTTGAAGGAGAAAAAAAGAGTTTAGGTAATAATTTAGATATAATTTTAAAGCGCTTATCGGAAAGTTAAATAGGGAATCAAAATAATGGTGAGATTGAAAAAGTGGTATTTGGCTTTTCTGGAAAATGATCGGAAGAATTTTTTTGAGTTAATTCTTTATTTTTTACTTTATTTTCTTTCTTTAATCTATGGAGTTGGGGTATTTTTTAGAAATTTGTTTTATGAAATAAAAATGGCTTCGGTTTTCTTTTCAAAAGCCAAAGTTGTTAGCATCGGCAATCTTTCATGGTCAGGTTCAGGAAAAACTACTTTGGCAATTTGGCTTTATCAACATTTGTCATCTAAATATAAGGCGGCTATTTTGCGTCGTGGATATGGCCAAGATGAGGGGAAGTTGCTTAAAGAGAAGACAAATGATGTTTTTGCAGCAGTTAAGCGGGTTGAGTTGGCGCAAAGATTAGAAAATTCTTTTGATCTTTTTATTCTTGACGATGGGTTCCAACACCGGAGATTAGCGAGAGATGTAGATATCGTGATGATGAGCGCAAAAGATTTTTGTAATAAATTAAGATTGATTCCAGCTTATTCTTTTCGAGAACCTTTAAACTCCTTAAGGAGAGCTGATATTTTACTTCTCAACTATAAGAATGAAATGAAGGACGCTGAAGATATAAAAAGTTCAATTTTAAAAGTTGCACCGCAACTTAAGATATATTTTTCTCACTATAAAAATAAATGTTTTCGAGACCTAAAGGGTAATAAGTTTGAAAATGATTTTTTGTCAGGGAGAAGGTTAGCAGCTTTTACAGCTATTGGGTACCCTCAGGGGTTCTTAAATAAATTAGCTGAACTTAATTTAGATATTGTAGAGAAAATAGTTTACCCTGATCATCATGAATTAACTATTAATGAATTTCATAGATTAGAAGATGATTTAATAAGTAAAGGAATCAATGATTTAGTTATTACCCACAAGGATAAATATCATTTTCCTTGTTTGGAGAGTAAATTGAATATTTTTGTTTTAGAGGTAGAATTAGAAATAGAGAATCAGGATGAATTTGTAAAGAGTGTGGAAGAAGGGTTAGCAAAGGCGATTAAGAAATGATGTATTCTTTAGCAAAACTTATAAGAAAAGCTTTACTCAAATTACCTTTGGGATTTTCTCTTTTTCTAGCTAAGGCGATTGGTTTGTTTATTTATCTTAATGGACGCAAACGAAAGGTAGCTTTTAGGAATTTAAAAGCAGCCTTCCCTGAGAAGACTTCTCGTCAAGTACATTCGATTTTAAGAAAGAGTTTTAACAATTTCGGCCTAACAATCATTGAACAGTTAATTATTTCACGGATATATGAGAATGTAACCATAAAAGAAAAAGAGGGTGAATATCCTGGCGGAGGTATATTTGTGGGGATTCATGCCGGCAACTGGGAATTATCTATGTCTTGTTGGGCCCAGAGACATAAATTTGCTGCTTATGTCCAACAACAAAAGCATAGAGGATTAGATAAATTTTTAAATGAATTACGCCAGGAAGGAAAGATAAAAGTATGTTTTACCTTAAGAGAATTAATCAAATGTGTGCGGGAAGATTATATGATTGGGGTTGTGTTAGATCATGGTGCTGAAAATGATGCTTTGGAAATTGAGTTTTTCTCGCATCTAGTTCCTACCCCCAGAGGTGCAGTTTATTTAGCCAGAAAATTCAATAAAAAGATATATGTTAGCTTTTGCCAGCGCAAAAAGAATTTTTCTCATATACTTGAGATTGGTAAACCTATTGATGTTGAGGGCAGAGACGACAAGGAAGTATTAACGGAGCTAAATAAAATCTATCAAAAACTTTTAGAAAAATATCCGTGGGAGTATTTTTGGTATTATAAGCGCTTTAAGCGTAAGGTAAATCGTGATGTTGTAGTTTTAAGTGATGGCAAGCCAGGACATCTTAAGCAAGCAAAAGCTTTGTTGTCTTTATTGTCTGAAGAAAGCTCAAAAATACGAAGTAAGGTTATTGAAGTTAAGTATAAGAACGTGTTTGGAAGAATATTTGCTGATATTGTAGCCTTTTTTGTTGGAAAGCATTGCCTTGGTTGTGGATTTTGGTTATCTAAATTAGTCGATGAAAAAACTTGGCAGGAGTTGGATAGAACCTATGCTGATGCTGTAATAAGTGCTGGGAGCTTTATTGCTCCAGTCAATAAGCTGTTTTCTTCTTATTTGGGGGCAAAATCAGTTACTGTTCTACGTCCAAATATACCTTTGCGAAAGTTTGATTTAGCAATTATTCCTGAGCATGATCGCATACAGGCTGATAGTGCGGTAATGATTAAAGGGGCTTTATTTTATCCTGATAATTTTCAAGAAAAAGTAAAGAATTGCGAGAAATTTTTTAACTTAGGAGGAGATAAGAAGATTTCCCTTTTTCTGGGAGGTCCGATTTCTGAGAAGGAGGAGTTTGTTGAAAATGTAAAACTTTTCATTCCGAAAATAAAAGAGTATTCCTTAAAACAGGGATATAAAATTCTTATTAGCACTTCTCGGCGTACTCCTAGGGAAGTTGAGGATTACCTAGAGAAGGAGGCAAAAGATTTTGAGGGCTTAGAGGCTTTAGTTGTTGCCAATAAAACTAATCACGACTTTGTTTTTGAGGGTTTTGGTGGCTTAGCTGATGTTGTTTTTGTTAGTAGCGAGAGCATTTCTATGGTTTCAGAGATAGCTTCTTTACAAAAGCCGTGTGTTTGTGTTTTCTTTGAACCTGAGGATGATAAACGTAAAGTTTTCTTGAGGTCAATGAAAGAAGAAATAAGTTTTTTAAGAAAACCTTACAATATAAGTTCAGTGAAATTAAAGACATCATTGATTTTTGACCGTAATAAAGCAGTGATAAAAAAAGCTTTGGAGAAAATATTATGAGGGTAATGCAAATCCTTCCTAGAATGAATATTGGCGGTGTTGAGAGAGGAGTTTATGACTTGGCCAAGTTTTTTAAGGGCAAGGATATTACCACTATTATTGTTAGCGGAGGAGGTCGACTGGCAAATGAATTAGAAGATTTGGGAATTAAACATTATAAGTTGCCAGTTTATAGAAAATCATTGTTTGGATTTTTTCTTGCTCCTAAGATAAGGAAGATTATTGAAGACGAGAAGATAGATATTGTTCATGCTCGTAGTCGGGTACCTGGTTGGATAAGTTTTTTTGCTTCTCGTTCCAGTCGTGCTCATTTTATTACTACTGCCCATGGAATTTATAAGAACCGTTTTTTTAGCGAAGTTATGGGATGGGGAAAGTTTATCATTGCTCCCTCTAAAGTAGTAGCTCGCCATATGCGTGATAGGTTTGGAGTGCCGGAAGATAAAATAAAAATTATAAGCCGCTGGGTTGATTTAGATAAGTTCAATTTTACTGAGTATAAAACTCGCAGGGAAAGTAACTATATTGTTAGTGTTGGCCGAATTTCTCAGTCTAAAGGCTATGAGCATTTGATAAAGGGGTTTAAGAAAGTAGTAAGATTCAATCCTTATTTAAAACTGAAGATAATCGGTTCAGCCGATAAGTCTAAGCAAAGGTATCTAGAATATTTAAAAACCTTGGTAAATCGTTTTTCTTTAAATTATAATGTTGAGTTTGTTGGATTTAAGCAAGATATTGAAGATGTTTTAGCAAAAGCTCGTATTTTAGTTGCACCTTCGGTGATTGAAGAATCTTTTGGTAGAGTGGTTGTTGAAGCCTTTGCTTGCGGAGTTCCAGTTGTTGCTACTGCTGTGGGAGGTTTTAAAGAGATAATCCAAGATGGGAAAAATGGAGTTTTGGTTGAACCGGAGGACGGCTTAGCTATATCTAAAGGTATTTTAAGGATATTGGATGATTCAAGTTTTGCTGAAAGAATCGTTAAGCAAGCCAGGGAAGACGTAGAGCGGAAGTATACCATGGAAGAATGTCTGTTAAAGACTAAAGAAGTTTATGAAGAAACTACTGAAACCTTAAGAATTTTGGTAATTAAGATTTCTTCTTTAGGTGATCTAATCTTAAGCTTACCTTCTTTGAAGGCATTGCGAGATGAATTTCCCCGCAGTTTTATTAGTCTTCTAACTCTTAAAAAGTATCGCTCTTTTTTTTATGATTGCCCATATATTGATGAAGTTATTACCTTAGAAGACAAGTATAAACGAGTTAAGAATATTTTTAATATTGCTTCTATTCTAAGGCGTCGCTCATTTGATTATGTAGTAGATTTGCAAAACAATCGCTCATCTCACTTAATATCTTTTTTAAGTTTTCCTCGGCAATCTTTTGGCTATTCTCTTCGAGGAGGTTTTTTGTTAACCCGGAATTTAAAATATAATCGTCAGGATTCACCATTGCTTTCCCAGGAGAAGATATTAAGGCTATTAGGTATTAAATTCGTTGAGAAGAAATTAATTTTTTGGCCTCAAGAATCAGAGCATTCTATTGTTTTGCCGGCAGCTGATCTTATCGGTATAAATATATCAGCTTCTCGGAAATGGCAATCAAAGAATTGGCCTCGAGAGCATATTTTAAAATTAATCGATTTAATTCATAAGAATTTTTGTAATTCTCGAGTGGTTCTTTTTGGAGATGAAGATTCAAAAGAAGAGGCTAGGAGGATAGAGACGTCTAGTCTTCCTTCACCGCTTAATCTCTGCGGAAAGACTACTTTGCGTACTTTACCGCAAGTAATGAAGAGTTTGAAATTGTTTATTACTCCTGATACGGCTACTTTACATTTGTCTCTAGCTTTAGGCGTTCCCACTATTGCTCTTTTTGGTCCTACTAATCCTAGTCGCCATACAGTCCAATGTAAAAATCTTTATGTTTTATGCGAAAAGATGCCCTGTTCTTTTTGTTATCGGTCAAAATGTGGGCTTGATAAAAAAAATGCTTGCTTGACTAAGATCACTCCTGGAAAAGTTTTAATTAAAATTAAAGAGATACTGAATAGATAATTGATAATTGAGAACGAAGAAGGAAAAAGGATGAAGGATAAAGTGGAGAATAAAGAGATAATTAAAACGAATACTTTGAATTAAAGAATAATGGATTTATTGTATATATTAATATTTGAAATTAATCAAAGGATGCAAGGTTCTGTGCTTTATCCTTATTCTTTTATCTTTTATCCTTAGACATGAACATTTTAATCCTAACTACTCATCTTAATCCTGGAGGCCTTTCTCGTTATGTTCTCAATCTAAGCGCATCATTGAAGAGGCAAAATCATAAGATTTGGGTTGCTTGTAGCGGTGGAGAATGGATTGCTAGGCTGGGTGAGAGCAATGTAAAGTATAAGTATATTCCGATTAAAACAAAATCTATTTGTAGCTTAAAAGTACTTTTTTCTTTTTTAGCTTTGAGGCAGATTATTAAACAAGAAAACTTTGACCTAGTGCACTGCAATACTCGGGTAACTCAATTTTTAGGTTTTCTTATTTGTAAGTATTTTAGTTTACCGTATATTGGTGGCTACCATGGATTCTACCGTAAGTCAATTTTTAGAAAGCTGTTTAAGTTCTCAGGCACAAAGAGCATCGCTGTAAGTGGTGCTGTGAAAGAACATCTAATTAAGGATTTAAACATAGGTCAAGAGAAAATAAGAGTAGTTTATAATGGGATCGATATAGAGAGTAATGAGTTTTCATCTCAAGAAGTCATAAGAGGTGATTGGGGTTTTAAAAAGGAAGATTATTTAATTGGTATTCTTGGCAGAGTGTCAGAAGAAAAAGGTCATTTTTTGGCTGTTGATGCTTTTGCTGAGTTTTCTTCTAAACGTAGTAATGTTTATTTGTTAGTTTCCGGAAGAGGGAAGCTAGAGGATAGATTAAGAACATACTTGAAACAGAAAAACTTAGAAGAAAGAGTTAAATTTATTGATTGCCAACCTAATCAATTTTTAGATATTATAGATTTATTGCTAATGCCTTCAGTGAAAGAGGGTTTCGGGTACTCAATTTTAGAGGCCTTCATCAAAAATGTTCCGGTTATCGGATACAATACTGGAGGAATTGCTGAGATTATAAATGATCGAGAGAATGGTCTTTTGTTCTTTAGTTACAATAGTCTGGCTTTGGCTGACAAAATAGAAGAGATTGCCTTTGATGATAATTTACGAGTAAAAATTATTCAGCAAGCTAGAGAAGATGTTTTGAAATTTTCAAGCCGCCAAATGGCAACAAATACTGAAAAAGTATATCAAGAGGTTTGCTAGTGAAAAAAGTAAAAGTATTTATTCTTTTGATTGTTATCATTTTCGGTTCATTCTGGATTTATCTTAATCAAAATTATGCAACACCAATATTGATGTACCACTCTGTAGATAAAAGCAGGGTAGACACTTATTCTGCAGTAAGTTCGACAACCTTTCATAAACAAATGAAATTTATTAAGGACCATGGGTATAGGGTAATTTCTCTTTTTGATTATTGTTCTTTGCTTAAAGAAGGTAAGAATATGCCTCGTAATTTAGTGGTTATAACTTTTGATGATGGATATAAAGATAATTTTAAGGCTGTCGAGATTTTAAAAGAGTTTGGTTATCCGATGACTATTTTTCTCATTGTTGGGGAAATAGGGAGAAACAGTTTTCTGCAAAGTGAAAGGATTATGTCTTTTCTAGAGAATGAAGAAATGAAGGTCGATATTGGTTCGCATACTTTAACTCATGCTTATTTGCCGGATCAAGATAGATTAAGGATGAAAAAAGAAATTTTTGAATCAAAGAAAATGTTAGAGGATAATTTTTCCAAAAATATTGAAACAATTTCTTATCCAATCGGAGGCTTTAATAGAGAAGTTTTGAAAGATGTTTCAGAGGCAGGATATTTATGCGCTTGCGCAACTAATAGAGGGTTTTCGCGTAAGCTTAATCGTTTTGCCTTGAGAAGGATCAAGGTTACTAATCGTGATTTAGGTTTCAAGCTTTGGGCTAAATTGAGTGGATTTTATAATGCTTTTAGGAAACCTAAGAGCCCTCATTAATTAATATATAATATATAATTATAGGAAGAAGAAGATGAAAAGAATTTTAGTTATCGGTGTCAATTGGCTGGGTGATTCTTTGTTTATTACCCCAGTTTTTAAGGCTCTGAAAAGTAAGTTTCCTGATTCTTATTTGGGAGTAATGGTTGTTGAGAGGGTAAAAGGAGTTTTCCAAGATAACCCTTATATTGATCAGGTGATAGTTTTTGATGAAAAAGGTCAGCATAAAAGCTTTTTTGCTAAATTAAAATTTATTCAGTTTTTAAAGAATAAGAAATTTGATACTGCTTTTTTTATTCATCGTTCATTCACCAGGGTGCTTGTTTGTTTTTTAGCTGGTATAGAGTCAAGGATTGGATATCAGCGACTTAAAAATTCTTTTGTTCTTAACAAAAAAATAGATCCGCCCAAGGGCGTGATTCATCGGCAAGATCATTATCTCTATCTTTTTGAGAAAACCGGTATTATTATTGAAGACAAATTACCTAGTTTTTTTATACCTGAGGGTATTAAGCTTAAAATAAGTAGTGATTTAGAATCACTAAAGGAGAAATACAATTGTCTTATTGGAATAAATCCTTTAGCAAATTGGGATCTTAAACGTTGGCCAAGGGATTATTTTGCTAATTTGGCTGATTCTTTAGCTAAAGATTTTAAAGCTGCAATCATTTTTGTTGGAACAGAAGCAGAACGAGCAGTTATTGAAGAAATCCAGGGCATAATGAAACAAGATTCCTTTAATTTTTGTGGTAAGACAAATCTTAAGGAGCTAGGAGCCTTAATGCAAAATTTAAAACTTTTTATTTCTAATGATTCTGGTCCAGCACACTTGGCAGCATCTTTAGGAGTAAATACTGTGGTTATTTTTGGACCTACTTCGGCTGAGATTACAGCACCGCTTGGAGGAGCTGTAAAGGTAATTAGAAAGGATATTGATTGTCAAATACCTTGTTATAAGCTTGATTGCCAGGATAATATTTGTTTAAAGGACTTGGGTGTTGAGGAAGTTTATTCTCAGGCTAGGAGTATGTTAGGCAATGGTTAAAAGAATAATAATAAATTTCCCTACTAATTTGGGTGATGCAATTATTGGATTGCCGGTTCTAGATCGACTGCATTCTAATTATCCCAAGGCTAAAATTACAGTTATTGCTTCACCGGGAACTTATGATTTTTTTGTCCACAATACATTTGCTGATCAGGTTATTTTGTTTGATAAATCTTGGAAGCTAAGGGTAAAAATAAAATTTTGTTTTTGTTTATGGGGCAAGTATGATTTGATTGCTGATTTAAAGAATTCTTTTCTTCCAGTTGCTTTGGGTATAGGAATCAGAACACCTTTTATTCGTAAATTTTCTAATAAAGTACATATAGTGGATAAATATCTTAGTTTAATATGTAAACTTGCGCCTAATAAAATTTGCCAAAGAAGTGATTTTACTCTTGAGAGCGCTGAAAAAGATAAATGGGATTCTCTAGGCATAGAAAGTGCTATATTTATTGCTTGCAGTTCACGTTCAAACATAAAACAATACCCTTATCTTAATTTAAAAGAGGTAGTTTCATCTTTTACGAATAAACAAAAGATTATTGTTTTAGGTCAGGAGCAAGACAGAGGGTTTTATAAAGATATACTTGCTCAAGAAGGGGTTATTGATTTGGTTGGTAAAACTAGTGCCAGAGATGTTTTTTACTTGCTTAAGAGGCATGCAAGCGTGCTTTTGGGGGTTGACTCAAGTATTACTCATATGGCAAGTTATCTTGATCTACCAGTAGTTTGCCTTTTTGGTCCAACTAGCTATGAGAGGTCTTATCCGCGTTCAAAAGATTCTATAGTCTTGCGGAAAGAGGAATTAGATTGTTTACCTTGTGAAATGGCAAAATGCAATCGTGGTAATGAATGTATGAATATATTGCCCCAGGATGTTATTAATGCTATAGATAAAATATTAAAGAATGCAGAAGCAAAGTAAGATTTTAATAGTTCGTACAGATAGATTAGGTGATCTTGTTCTTTCCACGCCGGTGATTAACAATTTACGTCTTTTTTACCCCAAAGCACATATTGCCTTTATGTGCCGACCTTATACTCGAGGTGCTTTAGAAGGAAATCCGAAGCTGGACGAAGTAATCGTTTACGATAAATACGGAAAACAGAAGAGTTTTTGGGCCTCAATCAAATTTTCCTTTTATTTGCGGAAAAAGAAGTTTGATCTTGTTTTTATTTTGCATCCTACAAATAGAGTTCATTGGATTACTTTTCTAGCTGGGATTCCCAAAAGAATAGGCTGGGATAAAAAGTTAAGTGTATTGCTTACCAAAAGAGTTAAACATAGAAAACAAGAAGGCAAGAAACATGAGCTTGAGTACACTTTAGATATTCTAAGGGCAGTAGATATCCCAATTAAGAGCAAGGATACTTATTTTCCGATTACTCCTGAGGTCGAGGCAAGAATAGAGCAATTGCTCAAAAACAAGGGAATAGAGGAGGGTGATAAATTTATCGTTATTCATCCTTCATCTTCATGTATTTCTAAACGTTGGCCAGAGGAGAATTTTTTAAAGCTGATTGGATTACTAAGGAATAGATTAAGTTTTAAGATAATTGTAATAACCTCACAGGAGGAAAGAAAATTTGGAGAAAAACTAGTTAGCGAAACAGGAGTTATTGATTTAAGGGGGAGTTTAAGTATCTCAGAAGTTGGAGCTTTACTTAAACAAGCTGCTCTTTTTATTTCCAATGATTCTGGTCCAGTACATATTGCCGATAGCTTTAATATTCCAGTAATTTCTATTTTTGGTAGAGGAGATTCTGGGCTTTCACCGTTGCGATGGGGGCCAAGAGGGAAAATGAGTTTTTGTTTTCATAAAGATCCTGGTTGCATTAAATGTTTAGCCCATGATTGTATAAAAGATTTTCGTTGTCTTCGTGAAATTACCCCTAGTGAAGTGGTTGAAAAGTCAGTCTCATTTTTTAAAATTTGACATATTTTAAAAAAGTAGTATCTTTGTAAAAAGGAAATGTAACAAATAGGAGGGATAAAATATGTGCCATGTTGTATCAATAGTTGCAGCTGCAGCTACATCATTAGCTTGGAAAAAGAGTAAGAATATTAAAATTTTGTGGTTGACCTTAATGTTTTGCGGGGGAGCTATGTTTGGAATAATCGATCATCTTTGGAATGGTGAGTTATTTCTTATTTCGGCAAATACACCTAAAGATTTGATTTTAGGAGTGCTTATTGTTGCAACAACAACCTTGTTATGGGCCATAATTCTTCTTCTAGATAGACTAAAGAATACATCAACTAAATGCGTAGATCTTAAGAACTAGACCCTTAAACCTAGCAGGCCATAGCTGAAATCACAAAAAATAAAAATTGTTTGACAAGCCTATTCTTGTATGCTAAGATTATTGTCTCAATTGTGATTTTATTCACAAAGTAGGTAAAAATGGAAAATTACGTAATCTTAAAAAAAGAAGATTTCAACGAATTTATTAAGCGTTTGGGTAAAATTCAAAAGGTTGTAGCTCCGGTAAAAAGAGGGTTGAAGAATTTTGCTTTTGAAGAAGTAACTTCCGGCGAAGACATTTCTCTAACCTATATACCAACAATACTTCCACCGAAAAAATACTTTATGCCTCAAGAGGAAAGTCTTGCTGAATTTAATAAAAAGGGAAATAAATGGGAGACTGTATTAGAATATGAGGAATTAACTATTTTTGGAGTACATACTTGTGATTTGGCTGGTATCCAGTGTCTTAATATGGTTTTTTCTGATGCACCGAAAGACATAAATTATATTGTACGGAAAAATAAAATAACAATAATTGGCTTCGAGTGTAATGCATATTGTGATGAATACGCCACTTGTGCAGTTGTTGATAGCCACCATCCTAAGGGTGGGTATGATTTGTTTTTTACTGAGCTTAAGGATGTTTTTATTATACACATAAATACTTTAGATGGGTCAGATATCATAAAAAAAGTAAATCTATTTGATATTGCCAGCGAAAACCAAAAAAATGAGCTTAAAGCTCTTAGAGCCAAGAAAAAAGAATTATTTAAAGATGAAGTAAACGTAAAGTACAAAGAGTTGAAGTCT
>JAGLSH010000039.1 GCA_023135855.1 Candidatus Omnitrophota bacterium | reverse complement strand
TCCCTTCTTGATTATTTGGTCCAAAGAATGGTGTTCTTCTACGTATAATTTTAAAATAGGGTCAAGCAACTCATAAGGTGGCAAGCTATCAGTATCCTTTTGATCAAACTTAAGCTCCGCTGAAGGAGCTCTTTTTATTGTTGCAATAGGAATAATATTCTTAGAATTAATCTTATTAATATACCTAGCTATGTTGTACACCAACATCTTATAAACATCACTCAAAATACCAAAGCCACCAACCATATCACCGTAAAGCGTACAATAACCACAAGAAACTTCACTTTTATTGCCAGTATTAAGTACAAGATATCCGAATCTATTAGAAAAAGCCATTAGAATGTTTCCTCGGATTCTCGCTTGAAGATTTTCTTCTGTCTTATGCTTCTTGCTACTACCTAAATAGGGTTTAAGATCTTTAAGGTAAGTTTGTAAAGCATTATTAATCTCCACCACAGAATGTTTTATCCCTAAGTTTTTGCATATTTTCTTTGCATCATAAAGCGTATCTTTAGAAGTATAAAGCGAAGGCATGAGAAGGCCATATACATTTTCACTACCCAAAGCTTCTTTAGCCAAAGCAATCACAACTGCAGAATCAATTCCTCCACTTACGCCTACAACCACCTTCTTAAATCCGTTCTTCCTAACATAATCGCTAAGACCTAGCCGTAATGCTAAAAATGCTTCTTGAGCCTCGTCAACAATAACCTTTTTGAAAGAATATTTTTTTTCCTTATCAAAATTAAAAATAAATAAATCTTCTAAGAATCTTTTTGCAACAGCAATAAGTTTACCTGAAGGTGAAATAATTTTACTAGTTCCATCAAAGACTAACTCATCCTGACCTCCCACCAAATTGCAATAGAACACAAAGCTTCTTATCCTTTTAGCAGCATGAGACAAAATCTTCTCTCTAATACTTACTTTACCTAAATGAAATGGAGAAGCAGAAATATTAATTACAAAATCAGGAGATTTCTCTCTTAAACAATTAATAAAATTCTCTTCCCAAATATCTTCACAAATACTTACTGCAAAAGTATAACCTTTAATGGTATATAATACTAATTTATTGCCCGAAGAAAAGTACCTTTTCTCATCAAAAACCCCATAGTTAGGCAAAATGCTCTTATGGTAAATACTTTCTATTTTACTATTGCGGATTAAAGCACAAGAATTATATATAGCATCCCCTTTGCCGTCCACAAAACCAATCAAAACATCTATGCCCTTACATTCCTTTTTTATGTCACTTAAAGCTTGTTTGTTCTTAACAATAAAATGGTTTTTTAGGAGCAGATCTTCAGGGGGGTATCCAGTCAAGGCTAGCTCAGGAAAGATAACTAAATCAACGCCTTTTTTCTTTGCCTTTCTTATAAAAGCAATAATTTTAACGCTATTTTTCTTTAAATCTCCAACAATGGGATTAATCTGTGCCAAGGCAATCTTAATCATAATGTCCTATTATACCTTTTTTCCCTCAGTAATCAAGCGCCCCTTCTTCGTCCTTCGACGCGCTTCTCTTGCTCAGGACGACCCTGAGCTTGTCGAATGGGTCGCCAACGAAAAAAGAAAAAAATACTGATAATTACTACAATTAAAGCCATAAACTGTGAAGTAGAGAAAGAAAGAAACCCTCCTCGAGGATCTCCGCGATAAAATTCTATAATAAACCTAAAAATACCATAACAAATACCATAAGAAAGCAGAATTTGGCCATTAAATTTTTGATATTTCTTCAAAATCAAAAGAAAAAGAAAAATTAAAACTAAAAAAAATGCCGAATACAGCTGAATTGGTATAACCTTCACCCCCCCAAACCCAGCTGGAGATTCAGACGGAAACAAAACGCTCCATTTTGACTCTACAGCCCTGCCATAACAGCAGCCATAAAAAAAACAGCCAACCCTTCCAAAAGCATGTCCTAGGGGAATGGCTAAGGCAGCTATGTCTGCAGACTTTAAGAAATTTATTTTATACTTTTTAGCTAAGATATAAAGAGCTAAAATACCTGATGAAACTCCACCATAAAAAACAAATCCACTGCGACTGAAAATAACACCAAGAGGACTACTTAGAAACCATCTCCATTCTACTAAAATATAAACTATTCGTGCTCCAAGAAAACCCCAAATTAAAGACCAGAAAAAAATATGTGAGAAAGTTTCTCTCGAAATACCTTCTTTGCAAGCTTGTTTCTTGCAAATAAAATAAAAAGCAATAACACCTAGAAAAACAAAAACTCCATAGGTATAAATAGTAATCGGTCCTAATTTAAATAGTATAGGAAACATCTAACTCCCCTTCTCTAATAGTATATTCACCGGGCCATCTAAGGCTAGATTTATATCCATATGTTTACCAAAAGCTCCAACTTGCGTAGTTACTCCTTTAGCTTTTAATATTGAAACAAAACCATCAAAAAGCT
This sequence comes from Candidatus Omnitrophota bacterium, assembly GCA_023135855.1. Classification (GTDB taxonomy): domain Bacteria; phylum Omnitrophota; class Gorgyraeia; order Duberdicusellales; family 4484-171; genus Susulua. Next base: position 4,265 of record JAGLSH010000039.1, on the reverse strand, counting down.
TATTAGCTTCTTGAGGATTTAAAGCACTCTCAAAAGAAGGTCGTCTTCCCTTGCTAGCATCAGCTGTAAGAGTAAAATTAGAAATACAAAGAAGCTCATAATTTTTATCTTTTAGGGAATAATCCATTTTACCTTCTTGATTCTCAAATATTCTTAAATTAATCACTCTTTCTGCCATATCATCTAATTTACCACTATTATCCCCTTTCTCAAAGCCTACAAATACAGCAAGACCATTTTTAATTGCAGATAATCTCTTACTTCCAAGAAAAACTTCTCCTTTATGTACTCGTGTTATTAGCACTTTCATATAAACCTCGTTAGAGATACCAACTTTACCCTATTACTGAATAATATCTCTAACGGGGTAAAGCTCCTTGGCATGTTTGTCGCTTCCTAAATTCATCCTCTATCATCTTCAAAGCTCTCCCCTTATCATTAACCCAGGAAGGAGCAATCAAAAGATCTTGATGAGCATCGGAAACTAAACGTAATATTACCTGATTCTTGGGAAGCAACTCTAAAAAACTAACTAATATATCTACATATTCATCTAAGGACAATAAGTTTAGTTTAGTCTGCTCATGCATGCCTGCCAATAAAGTATCTCTAACAACGTGCAAAGCATGGAATTTAACGCCCCAAATAGGCATTTTAGCTAAAATTTTTGCAGTTTCAAGCATACCTGACTTTACTTCACCAGGTAATCCTAAAATAACATGGACGCCTATGTTTATATTACTTCTTTTAGAAGTCAACTCTACTGCCCTCTGGAAATCACTGAAAGTATGCCCTCGATTAATAAGTTTTAAAGTTTTATCATGAATTGTCTGCAAACCATACTCAATATAAACCTCATAATCTTTAGCAAAGTCTTCAATTAAACTTAATTTTTCCTCGTCAATGCAATCGGGACGAGTAGATATGGCAATCCCCACGATATCATCAAATTTTCTAACCACATCATATTGTTTTTTAAGAAAATTAAGATCACCATAAGTATTAGAATTGCTTTGAAAATAGGCAATAAATTTATTTGCTTTAAAGCGTCTTCGGATATATTCTTTAGCCTGAATAATTTGCTCTTCTAAACTTAAAGGAGACTTACGGCTAAAGTGACTAAAGGATTTATTATTACAAAACACACATCCTTGACTGCTTATAGCTCCATCAATGTTAGGACAATCAAATCCAGCATCTAAACTTATTCGACGAACTTTTTGACCGAATTTGTCTTTTAAATACCTACTAAAGGAATAAAAATATTCATCCATTATTGCGATCTCTTAAGCTATAGGTACAACCACAATAATTTTGCCGATAAAGATTAAGTTCCTTGGCTGCAGAAATACTTTTCTTAAAACCATCTTCCTGCTTAAAATCAAAGGAAAGAAAATTTTCTCTACTTATATCTTTTCCAATCTCTATAATGACTGAGCTAGTCTTATGAGGACTAACACTTAAAGTGGTAGTAAAATAATCACAACTCTCTTTAATTGATACCTTAAATGACTCTTCTAAGCGTAACTTATAACATAATTGACAACGCCGACTGCCCTCTGTTTCTTGACCGTACGGTTGTAAGTCTTTATACCAATCCAATGGCCGATATTCACCTTCTAGAATTTGAATACCTAAAGTCTCAGCCACAATGAAAGCCGCATCTCTACGCTTTTGATATTCAATTTGGGGCTGAATATTAGGATTAAAAAAGAAAGCTACCGGGATAAACCCCTCATTCTTTAATCTTTCTACGCAAGTATAAGCGCAAACCCCACAACAAGTATGTAATAAAACTTTCTTAGTCATAAAACTCTAATATAGATTATAACTGAAAAAAATCTTTTATCGTAATAAATTCAATTTCTTCACGAAGAGAAGATATCTGGGCCTCAAGAAACTTAAAAGTATTCTCCTTAGGGTGAGCAATAACAATAATCTTTCCCTTCTCTTGCGCCAATTTTTTTAACTCTATCATCCGCCTTTTTATCACTTCAATATCGTCTACAGCATCTAGAAAACCCTGATTATAGCCGGAGATTAATTCAATTTCTCGAGCTTCGTTACAAGCAATAGATTTAAGAGAGGTTCTGCTATCAATAAAAATTAAATTTCTTTTTTTTAATTCATTTAATACAATTTTCATTAACTTACGATCTTGGGTTGCAGCCGAACCCATGTGATTATTAGCTCCAATAGCTATTCGGATAGAATTAAGATACTGACGCAGGAGAAGAATTACCTCTCTCTCACTCATGTCACTAGTAATAAACTTATACTTATTTGTTTTATATTGTTGACTACTTGCCGGCTCAAGAGGTAGATGGATAAGAACCGAAAAACCACAGCGTGAAGCTATGTGAGCAATATTCTTTGAAAACTTTAAAGTAGGTATTACTGAAACCGTAAGCGGTATATCTAAGGAATATATTTTTTTTAACTCTCTTAAACTCTCACCTAAATCATCAAAGACTATGGCTATCTTCGGTCGTTTTGGGCCTTCATCTCTAACAGAAAACGGTAAAGCTTGACTATTAGCACTACTTTTCCTATTTAAAGTTTTATAAAAAACTATCGGAATGATAATTAAGGCAATAAAAAGGAGAACCCTTAAACTTTTAGCCATTGAATAACTTTACAAAATTCTCAAAACTCATTTTAGGATCATCGTTCTTTAAAATCGCACTGCCGATGCAAACATAATCAAGGCCAGTTTGCTTTACTTGTAGTAGATTATCCTGTTTTATGCCTCCATCAATGCCGATTTTCTTTTGAGGATATTCCTCTTTAAAATTCTTTATCTTCTCTAAAACTTCAGGTATAAAAGGTGCTCCGTAAAACCCAGGGTTAACCGACATAAAAAGAATCGTATCTAAATCTTGGACCAAATACCTAAAATCATCAATTTCAGTATCAGGATTAACTGCCAGCCCTACCCCTAAACCAATTTCTCGAATTTTTGCAATTATTTTTTTATGATCTTTATCAATCTCAAAGTGATAAATTATTCTATTAGCGCCTAAGCTTTTAAAAGGCTCTAGCCACAAATAAGGGTCAGATACCATAAGGTGAGCCTCACAACAAATAGAAGGTTTCCAACAGGACAGATCTCCAACCGTAACGCTTTTTGAAGGAACAAACTCACCATCCATAATGTCTATCTGTACATAATCAGTAAATTTTGCACAAAGATCTACCATCTGAATTAAATCTTCTCTTTTGCTAGTAAGTAATGCTGGAATAATCATTTTTTACTTTTGCCAACCCTTTTTGGATAATTTTTTATAAACACAAAGATAATCTTTCTTCCAATAGGTATTAAGTATTTCCTTTACTGAAACACAATTAAACTCTTCCCCTTCTTTGCTTTTCCTAGAACCTAACCTATCAAAATAAATTTCACAATAAAATTTATTATTTTTACGCTTTTTTAAATGCAAGCAGGGATCATCGTAAGCGCCACAACATCCACCACAACGTATACAAAGCTTCTCCCACTCTTTCTCTTTTTTCTCTAAGCACTTAAGATAATCTTTACTACTTTTTTCACTTACCATCTTTGAGGTGGAATTATTATTTAAAAAGACTAAAAGTAATAATCAGACCACTAAAAACTATCGAGACCATTGCCATTAACTTAATTAATATATTTAAAGAAGGTCCTGCAGTATCTTTGAATGGATCACCTACGGTATCGCTAGCAACTGCAGCTTTATGGGCATTAGAGCCTTTCCCACCACAGTTCCCTTCTTCAATGTATTTCTTAGCATTGTCCCAAGCTCCTCCGGAATTTGCCATCATTACCGCTAAAACAAAACCAGATGCTAAGGCTCCAACAAGAAGACCCATCTCTCCTCTTACTCCCAACAATAAACCAGTTAAAATTGGAACAATAATTGCTAGAAGAGAAGGAATAATCATTTCTTTTTGAGCGGCTTTTGTAGTTAAGGTAACACACTTTGTATAATCAGCTTCAGCCTCACCTTTTAATAATCCCTTTATTTGACTAAATTGTCTACGTACCTCTTCAATAATTGCTCCAGCAGTTCTACCTACTGCTTTTAAAGACAAAGAACAAAAAACAAAAGGCATCATTGCCCCAATAAAAAGACCAATGAGAACATTAGGGTTAAGTAAGCTTAAATCCATATTTACTACCTTACCTAATCTGACTGCCTCATGCATAATGTGATCCTTGTAAGCAACTATTAATGCTAATGCTGTTAAGGCTGCTGAACCTATAGCAAAACCTTTTCCAATAGCAG
>JAGLSH010000038.1 GCA_023135855.1 Candidatus Omnitrophota bacterium | reverse complement strand
GTAAGCGCTCATAAATCCTCTATCCTTATTCTTTGAGAAGGGCCTTTAATCACTCCTAAACTATCAATTTCAGTTAAAGCTTTTCTAACGCTATCTTCTCTGGCTTCATGAGTAAGCATAATAATTGGGACAACTCTTCCTTTATTTCTCTCCTTCTGAGTTACTGATGCAATGCTAATATTTAAAGAAGAAAGAATTTTAGAAATCTTTGCTAACACACCAGGATGATCTTGAGCCATAAATCTTATATAGTAACGTGCTCTAGCATCTTTTATATTTTGAATAACACCTTTTTCTTCGTCTCTGATAGCCATACCTTTGCCAGAAGCAATGCTAACAATATCAGAAATAACTGCAGATGATGTAGGTACTCCTCCAGCGCCTTCTCCACGAAAAAGAAGTTCACCAGCAGGCTGAGTATGAAGATAAACAGCATTATAAGCTAGGGAAACATGTGAAAGCGGATGCTCCATAGATACTAATGTAGGTTGTACACGTAAATCTAGAACACCCTTTTCTTTTTTAGCTATAGCTAATAGTTTTATACGATAATTTAGCTCTTGAGCATAAAGAATATCTAGAAGAGAAATCTTAGAAATTCCTTCGGTATAAATCTTATTTTGTAACGGCCACACTCCATAACAAAGATAGCTTAAAATACACAATTTATGAAGTGCATCTTTACCCTCGATATCCAAGTAAGGACTCCTCTCAGCTAACCCGTTGTCCTGAGCTTGCCTAAGGGCTTGTTTAAAATCAATTCTTTCTTTAGCCATCTTATAAAGAATGTAGTTAGTCGTTCCATTAAGTATCCCATATATTTTCTTAACTTCACAACTTACTAAACCTTGAGAAATGCTCTTTATAAGAGGAATAGCTCCACAAACAGAAGCTTCAAAACCAATGCTTCTATTTTTCCGTTTCGCTAAAGAAAAAATTTGTTTACCAGAAGTCGCTAAAAGAGCCTTATTAGCTGTTACAACATCCTTGCCTTTTTTTAAAGCCTCTTGGATAAAATCACCTGCAGGTTTAATTCCCCCCATTAACTCCACGATAATATCTATCTGGGGATCATCAATCAATTCTTGAGGGCTGGAGGTAAATGAACAACCTAGTTTTTTAGCAATCTTCCTCTTAGCTTTATCTTTATCGCATACCTTCTTTACCACTATTTTCAAAGGTGTTCGTCGGCTAATTAAACCAGAATACTTCCTTAAAGATTTTATTACAGCTTCTCCAACATGTCCTAAACCAATTATTCCTATTTTTTTAATTTTCATTTTAAATTTTCCTCAATAAATTCACCTAATTTATTAAAAAAGTCTTTATCCAAGTTTAGAAATTTAACTCTAGTCTCGTAAGTTAAATTTCGAACTACTTCCCGAGAATCAATAACCTCCCCTTTAAGCTTTATCTTTTTAACAACAAAAGGAATCCTCAAATTTATAGTCAACTGTTCACCTTTATCAAATGATTTATTAGTAGTAAGCAGCACTCCTCCCTGGCTAACGTTCTTGGTTTGAGAAAGGTCATAACTATACGATAACTCTTGAATCTGATAATTAATCACGAAATTAGCGCTCATTCTTGCATGTTTTCTTTTCTCTGATCCTTTATAGGTTGTCATCTTATCCCCTTTTCGCTACCTTGGTCGGGAGAGTGGGATTTGAACCCACGGCCCCTTGCACCCCATGCAAGTGCGCTAATCCGAGCTGCGCCACCTCCCGTCTAATAAATAATTAATGAACAACAAAGATTTTATCACGGTTTGGAATAGTCATCAAGGTAAATATAGCAAGTAAATCTATAAAAATAAACCGATATTTAAAAAATATTATCCTAAAAATGCTTACCTATATTAAGTTTTCTAACTTGAAATATGACTTTTAATATGCTATATTTCAATTAAGGAGGAAATAAGTTATGTCTTGGGATGGCAAGGAAAGAAGAAAATTCGTAAGGGTAAAATATCCTTGCGAAATAATTATCCATAAACCTCAAAAACATATAATCTCTACTCATGCCGAAAATATTAGTACTAAAGGCATAAGCTTAATTATTGAGGAGAAAATAAAACTTTCTTCTATAATCGATTTGGACCTCTACGGAATAGCAGAAGAACCTATAGTTTGCAAAGGAAAAATAATATGGGTATTAGAAAAAAAAGACTCCTCTATTAAAAATAGTATTCGCTACAATACTGGTATAAGATTTTTTAAGATAAAAGAAAAAGATGTAAACAAAATTAAAAAACTTGTAGTATTAATTACTTCTAGTAGAAAGAAAAAATAATTTTGACTACACTTTCACCTTAATTAGCAGATTTTCAATAATAATGAAAAGTTATATTTAAAATGTCATGTCTGCCTACTACACCAACAAGCTTATCTTTATCAAAAACCGGTATAGTATGTACATTCTTCTTATGCATAGTCGCTACAGCTTTTGATACTTTTGTATCTTTTTGGAGCGCTACTACACATTTACTTGCTAAATCACCTACTAATTTTTTAGAGATATTCTTTAAGGCCTCTTCTCTATGAATTCCCTTAGCAAGCGCTTCATCTATAAGCCTAAGTAAATCTGTAGTAGTAAAGATTCCTATTAATTTACTCTTATCATCTTTCTCAACTACCAATATTCCATTTATACGATAACGAAATAATAAATGAGCTACTTCACCTACGCTAACGGTCTCTTTTACCGTTATAGGGTGTTCACACATAATATCTGATAAATTCAATTTCAGCATTATTTTACCTCCTTTTCCAACAACAGTCTTCTATCTTTGAAGATTTTATCATGATTGGGAAATCGGTTCAAGACAGAATATCTACAAAAATTAGTGATTGTAAACGCTTTTACAGTCTTTAAGAATACGTCTTGAAAGACCAGAATAATATATGTTATATTTTATCCAAAGAGGGTTTGAAGGTTAGACCAAACCAAGGGGGCAAGAAGCCCCCTACTTTTTTTTCTAGCTACTCTAATTTATTTTTTCTGCCTTTAAAGGCCTGGTCATCAAATCTGCCACTGCCTTCTTAGGTGATTTACCCTGATAAAGAACAGCATAAACTTGACGAGTTATTGGCATATCTATTTTTAATTTCTTACTTAAAAGAAAAACTGACTTTACAGTTTCAACACCTTCAGCCACCATTTTCATTTTTTTAATAATCGTACTTAATTTCTTACCCTTACCTATCTCTTCCCCTACCGATCTATTACGCGAATGAGGAGAAAAGCAAGTGGTTACTAAGTCTCCTAGGCCGCTTACCCCCCAAAAAGTTGACGGGTTTGCTCCTAATTTTTCTCCCAACCGAGTAATTTCAACTAACCCTCTAGTTGCTACAGCCGCTTTGGTATTAGTCCCAAAACCTAGGCCATCAGAAATCCCACAAGAAAGAGCAATTATGTTTTTCAAAGCTCCTCCTAATTCAACCCCAATAACATCTTTATGTAAATAGACCCTGAAAGTTGGAGTATTGAATAATAATTGTAATTCATTACCAATACTCTTGCTCTTGCAAGCTAAGATAGACGTAGAAGGCACTCCTCTTAATACTTCCTTAGCGATATTTGGTCCAGAAAGAACAGCAACATTAGGAGCTTTCAGCTCTTCCTCAATTAACTGAGAGACTCTTTTTAAAGTCTTAGCTTCTATCCCTTTACTAACACTAACAAAAATTTTATTCTTCAGGAGAGATTTGTGCTTTTTAATCTTCTTTAAAATTACAGAAATAAATTTAACTGGAATTGCAATTATTACTATTCTATTTTTAAGAGTTTCTGAGAGAGAGGGAGTTATTTGTAGATGGGAAGGAAATTTTACACCTTTTAAAAACAGCTTATTCTCTCTGGCTCGTTGCATCTTCAAATTATGTTCTTTGAAGACACTATGAAGCTGGACATCTATTCCCTTTTTAGAAAGAATTACCGCTAAGGTTGTTCCCCAGCTTCCTGCACCAATTATTGAAATTTTTGTTTCCATATTTTAAATGGAGCGGGCGATCGGGATCGAACCGACATGACAAGCTTGGAAGGCTTGCATTCTACCATTGAACTACACCCGCTTAAAAGAACACGTTTAGAGTTATCCCTACTCTTGGTGACACTAAACTTACGTAAGCAAAGTGCCTTAATTAATAAATACTGATGGGCAGAGAAGGATTTGTATGCAATCTCCGTCGAAGGCGGAGTTAAATCAAAATTGTCTTATTGCATCCAAATGAATGTTGCCTTGTAAAAACCTATTCCCTACCTTTTCAAATAACGTTATGCACTAATAAAAACTATGGGCAGAGAAGGATTTGAACCTTCGAAGTGCAAGCACAACAGATTTACAGTCTGTCCCCGTTGGCCACTAGGGTACCTGCCCAAAATAATATAATGGAGCCCAGGAGAGGAATCGAACCCCCAACCTGAGGTTTACAAAACCCCTGCTCTGCCAATTGAGCTACCTGGGCATCTCCATTTATCTAGCTTTTTTTCAATAAACTTTTAACTGCACTTGGTAAATACTCAATTACATCTGAAGCAATCAAGCAATTCTGAGTTTTACTTCCAGCAGCATAATCTCCAGCCAATCCATGTAAATAAACTCCTAATTTTGCTGCTTGGAACTGATCTACTCCTTGTGAAAGCAAACCCGAAATTATTCCTGAAAGTACATCTCCTGTGCCAGCAGTTGCCATTCCTGGATTACCAGTACTATTCTCAAAAGTCCTTCGTCCATCACTTACCAAGGTACGATTACCTTTAAGGACAAGAGTTAGATTATATCTAAGAGCAAACTTTTTTACAAGTTCTTTTCTCACTTTCTTAATTTTGCCCAAATCTAGCTTTACCAAACGAGAAAACTCACCTAAATGAGGAGTCAATATAAGTGTTTTTGTTTTTCGTTTAAGCAAAACCTCCAAATTTGAAGCTAAAGCAGTCAAAGCATCAGCATCAATTATCATTGGCTTATCTATTTCCTTTACTATTCTTACAATTAATCTCTTAGTAGCAACCCTAAGACCTGCCCCTGGACCAAGAACAATAAGATCAACTTTTTTCAAAAAACTCTTTATATCGCTAAAAGCTTCTTGACTAAGAGCACCTCCTTTGTCAGCTAAAGGTAAGCTCATCGCCTCAGTAAGCTTCGTTTCAAAGATACTATTTAAACTATTCGGTACTCCTACAGTAACTAATCCAGCGCCACTTCTTAAGGCTGCTTTAGCACTGAGACAAACTGCTCCACTAAGACCTATTGAGCCTCCAATAATTAAAACATGCCCGTAGTCCCCTTTATGGGTATCAGGCTTTCTCTTGAGCAACTGCACAGGCAACCGCATAATCTTCAATATGAGTTATAGAAAGAAAGATATCAATCCCAATATCTTTTTTAAATTTACAATAAGGAGCACCATTCTCCTTATTAAGAATAAACATATCAGTCAAAGCCATAGGGTATTCTTTTGAAATCGCCTTTATCACCGCCTCTTTAGCTGCAAACCGGGCAGCAATACGTTGATAATACATCTTGCCTTTAGAAATATTTTTTAATTCCTCAGGATTAAAAACACGATTTAGAAAACTATCCTTCCACTTCTCTATCGAGCCTTTAATCTTATCTATCTTTATTATATCTATTCCTACACCGATAACCATAATTTATTTTTTTAATAAGGAAAACATCTCATCAATAGCTTGATTAATACCAATAAAAACCGAACGACAAATTATTGAATGTCCAATATTAAGTTCTTCTATCTCTTTTATTTTTGTTATCTCTGATAAATTTTCATAATCAAGACCATGCCCGGCAGCAACAAAAAAACCTTGGCTCTTGGCAAATTTTGCTGCTTCGTTTATTTTCTTAAGCTCTTTGTTTTCAATAACTTTGGTTTTAGCTGAAGAAAAAGCACCAGTATTAATCTCAATAATATTTATACCTAACTCTTTGGCCATTTTAATCTGTTTCTTTAACGGATCAATAAATAAACTAACCCTTACCCCAACTTTCTTTAATCTTTTTATTACTCCAGTGATCTTTTTCTTATTCTTTATAAGATCAAGGCCACCTTCAGTAGTCAACTCTTGTCTTTTCTCAGGAACTAATGTTGCTTGATATGGAACTACCTTACAAGCAAAATCAACAACACCCTTAGAAGCAGACATTTCTAGATTTAAAGGAACCTTTATCGCTTCCTTAATAAAAATCACATCTCGTTCTTTGATATGCCTTCTATCTTCTCTTAAGTGAACGACTATAGAATCACACCCAGAATATTCTGCCAAAAGAGCAGCTACTGCTGGATCAGGATAAGTAGTATTGTCCCGAGCCTGTCTTAATGTCGCTACATGATCAACGTTAATCCCTAATCTCATATGCTTCTTCCGCCACCAGTAATGGCTCCACTTATATAAAACCAAACAAAAATAGCAATGACTAGAGCCATAAGCTTAAGCCAAAAATTATACATGACTGCTCTTTTAATACTTATCTTTTTTAAAAACTCCATATCTACATCCTCCCTGATTATAACCGAATTTTCATTATTTGATTTATTTTAGCGAGGTTTTGTTAATTGTCCTTTTAGAATAGTAAATAAATCATTAGGTGTTAAATTTCGAGTTAATTGCCCATTTATAGCTAAAGATACCGACCCATTTTCTTCCGATACTGCTATTACAAGCGCGTCTGAATTCTCAGAAAGACCTACTGCTGCCCTATGACGCATACCTAATGTCCTTTCTAGGCTCGGATTATCACTAAGTGGAAAAAGACAAGAAGCAGCTATTATT
>JAGLSH010000037.1 GCA_023135855.1 Candidatus Omnitrophota bacterium | reverse complement strand
CCAACTTGTGAATCTGACATTTTTTAAAAAGTTTAGGAAAATCTAAAATATTCTTTATATCAGCAGCTCTAAAGGAATATATTGATTGAGCATCATCGCCGACTGCGAGAATATTTTTATGATGTGAACAAAGTAATCTTAGAATTTCAAATTGGAGTTTATTTGTATCTTGGTATTCATCAACAAGTATGTATTGAAAATTTTTAGCATATTTTTGGCAAATATCCTTATTTTGCAATACTTTTAGCCAATTAGACAACAAGTCCGTAAAGTCCATAATATTAGCTTTCTTTTTTTTGTCCTTATAACAAGCAATGATTTCTTGTATTTGTCTGGTGTACTCTTCAATATGGGAATATTTTTCACTTATAATTGTTGAGATACTTTTTCCAGAATTAGCGGCTAAAGAATAGATATTATAAATTAAACCCTTCTTAGGGAACATTTTGTCACGCTTATATATATCTAAATCCTCAAAACAATCTTCGATTAAACCTTTAGCATCTTCTGTATCAGCAATAGTAAAGTTGGAAGAATAGCCTATAGCCTCGGCTTCTTTTCTTAGTATAGTGTTTCCAATATGGTGAAAAGTTCCGGCCCAAAGAGTTTTAAGGGAAGACTTAAGAAGAATTTCCGCACGATTAATCATTTCGTTGGAGGCTTTATTAGTAAAAGTTACTAGGAGAATATTTTGGGCTGGAATACCTTTTTCAAGAAGGTAAGCTAGGCGATAAATCAATACTCTTGTTTTTCCACTACCAGCTCCAGCTAGAACTAGAGAAGGTCCGGAGCTTTCAGTAACTACTTTTAGTTGTTGAGAATTTAGATTTTCTTTGTAATTAACAATTGAGCTTTGGTTGAGTGGTTTTAATTTATAGCTTTTCATGTCACCTATTTTATCACAACTCTAGACGAGGTCAAACTTTGCCTAATCTTAGTCTATTGGCATTTATGAGTAGATAAATCAACAGGCATTGACAGGGCAAAATCTAAATGGTAAAATTTTCTGATTTATCAAATAGTATATATTTATTCAAAAAAGGAGACAAAAGATGAAAGCAACCAAAGGTACAGAAATTCTTTTTACTGGAGAAAACAAAATAGGCGAACTAGAAGAGATATCCGTTATTATCAAAGACAATGGAATTAATGTTCGGGCAATATCTGCTTGGGCCGTTAATGGCAAGGCAGTTTTTAGATTTGTGACTTCTGACAATGTTAAAATAAAGGAACTTTTATCAACTAGAGGTTCTGTAGAGGAAAGAGAGATTATAGTTGTAGAGATGCCAGATGAAACCGGACAGCTTCAACTTCTTACTTCTAAACTAAAAGGTAATGGTCTTAATTTAGATTATATGTACGGAACAACTTATGAGCCAGGCAAATATGCAATTATTATTTTTTCTGCTAATGACAACGACAAAGCTTTAGCGATACTTTCTGCTTAAACTATAGCTATATTGTTTAGTTATAATTAATTGGTGTGTAAGGAGTTATAACCGAGATAATTGTTTCGATTAATTATTTAAATGCAGATACAATTTCCTTCTCATTTTTTATGGGGTGCTGCTCTTTCAAGTTATCAGTGTGAAGGAGACAATTCAAACTCTGATTGGTATTTTTGGGAGAAGGAAAAGGGTTTAACAAATTCTGCTTCTGCTTGTAAACATTACCACTTATTTGATCAAGATTTCAAACTAGCCAGTAGTCTTAATTTAAATAGTCTAAGAATATCTTTAGAATGGGCCAGGATCCAACCTGATGCTGCTACTTTTTCTCAAGAAGAGATTGCTCATTATAAAGAAGTTATTGATGCTTTAATAAAATACAATTTAAAACCAATAGTTACTCTTCATCATTTTACTAATCCTATTTGGTTCGCTAAACAAGGTGGGTGGGCTGAGACTAAAAATATTGATTACTTTTTAAAATTTTTACAAAAAACAGTTGAAGCTTTTAAAGAAAGAGTAGATTTATGGATTATTTTTAATGAGCCTTTAGTTTATATTTATAATAGTTTCATTTGTGGAATTTGGCCTCCAGGGGTTAAGTCCTTACCTCAAGCCAATAAAGTTTTAAATAATATTCTAGCTGCTCATATCACTGGCTACCAAGAGATAAAAAAGATATACCGGGATAGTAATATCCAGCCTCAGGTCTCAATGGCAAAAAGTTTAAGAGTGTTTTCTCCAAGTCCGGGCTTTAATTTCGCTTTAAACTCTTTAAGTGCTGGTTTACGTAGTTATTTTTTTAATTTTCGAATTCTTAACTATTTAACAAAGAAAAATGCTTTAGATTTCATTGGCCTAAATTATTATTGCCGAGAGTTTTCTAAGTTCAAAGGATTAGTGGGTGAGGAGTCTGATTATAGGCCTAAAGGTCAGAGGCAAAACTATCTTGGTTGGAATGTTTATGCTCAAGGGTTTTATAAACTTCTTAAAAAATTAAAACGATATAATTTACCGATAATAATTACTGAGAATGGAACTGCTGAAGATAAAGATTCATCCTATGAAGATTTTTTAATTAGCCACCTTAAGGGTTTGGCTTTGGCAATGAAAGAAGGCGTTGACATAAGAGGTTACCTTTGGTGGTCGTTAATGGATAATTTTGAATGGGATAAGGGTTTTGGACCTCGTTTTGGATTAACTGAGGTTAACTATTATACCTTTGAGAGGAAAATAAAACCTTTCGCATATACTTATGGTAAGATATGTAAAGATAAAAAAATAATAATATAATTTATTAGTTGAGGGACATATGAGTTAATGGGTATATGGGTTAATATATTTTATTTTTTCCCATTAACTCATAAACCTATCTACTCATCAACAAAATAAACTATATAAACCAAAAAGATGAATAATAAAGAGATAAATTTAATTATCGGTAACAGCCCGCCTTTTAATGGTTTAAATCCGAGGCAAATAAAGCAACTAATTAATATTTCTGAAGTTAAAGAATATAAAAACGGAGAGATAATTTATAAAGAAAAAGATCCTCCAGGACGTTTTTATTTTCTTATTAAAGGAAGAGTTGTCGCTTCAGCAAAAGCTGGCGCGAAGGATCGAAGGATAGAGATTCTTAAACGGGGTACTTGCTTTGGAATAATTTCTCTTCTCACCAATGACCCTCATTCGGTAACTGTAAAGTCAATTGAAACTTCTCTTGTTTTGCAAATAGAAGATGATGACTTTAAGAAATTCCTAAAAAAGAATCCTTACCTTGCTTTAGATTTTTCACGTATTCTTTCTCAACGAGTTAAGGTTAGGTCTAAGCCGAAGAAGATATTCCAATCTAAGAAAATTGGTATTATGGGTAGTGTTTTATCCGGAAAGACTCGGTATATGTTTGATTTGGGAGTAAAGGTAAAGGAACAAACTCAAAAAGATGTTATCTGCATTCAAATTATTCCTTTTGGTGAAGATAAAGCACATTTTATTTCTGAAGTTTTACTTTCAGACCCAAAGAGTGAAATTTTATCTTTAAAGGATTTTAGTGAGGAGGCTTTAACTGAGCATATTATAAATAGTGATATTGATTATTTATATATACGGGCGGATGCTAGCGATAATTTTCTACCTCTTCTAAACTTTCTTTCTGAGAATTATCATTTTATACTTTATGAAATTCCCCATAAATTTCTAGAAGGGCATTTTGATGATTTCATTACCCCAGCTCATCAGGTGCATTATATTCTTTTTCCTAATAGAGAAGAATTAATAAGAGGGGCATTTTTGATAAGAAAATTAAAAATTCATAATCCTTTGAACCAAGAAAAGATTAAAGTAATTTTTACTGAAAGTTTTGATAAAGAAGAGTTGATATTCGAGAAAAAAAGAAGATTCATCAACCATCCGGTTTATGCTACTTTACCTCTTGTTAGTCAGGAAAGCTATCCTAAAGCTTTGAGAAGAATTTCTCGTGAAATTGGCGAAGTTACTTTAGGGATAGCTTTAGGTAGTGGGGCAGCTTATGGGTTTTCTCATATTGGAGTTTTAAAAGTCTTAGAAGAAAATAGTGTAGATGTTGATATTGCTTCTGGTTCGAGCATGGGTGCGGTTATTGCTGCTCTTTGGGCGATAGGTTTTAGCGTAGAGAAGATTGAAAAAGCTTCTAATGAGTTTGGAAAGAAAATTGGTAAGTTTTCTATTTTAGGATTTACTTTTCCTTTTAAAGGAATTATGAGGGCAAGAAGGCTTGAAGGTATTTTTAAGAGTGTATTTAAGAATTTAACTTTTTATGACCTAAAGCATACTCTTAAAATAGTTGCTTTTGACTTTCTTAAAAGAAAGCCAGTAGTATTAGATAAAGGCTTTTTATACAAGGCTGTAGCAGCTAGCTGCGCTTTCCCTGGTATTTTTGAACCTATAAAGCTTAAGAAGAATATTCTCTTAGATGGAGGGATTTTAAGTCCTTTACCGACAAAAGTACTTTTGAATCACGATACCCATAAGATAATTGCTTCCAATATCAGTCTTTCTTCTGAGCAATCTCGTAGGGAATATCGTAAGCGTGACCGTTTTCATATTTTTGATTTTATTTTTGGGAGTATTGAAACAATGCAGCAAAGATTTATTGAAGAAGCGGTAAAAATTGCTGATGTAGTTGTTCATACTAATCTAGAGGGTTTAGGCTGGATGGAATTTGAAAAGATATCGACATTTGTTAGAAGAGGAGAGATAGCAGCCCAAAGCAAAATAGAAGAAATCAAGAGTTTAGTATCTAATTAATATTGAAAAAAATTAAGATGAAAGCATTTATTATTTTAGTAGTAGCTGCATTTTTAATGAGTAGCAGTGTAGTTGGTGGAGATTTAGCTTTTGCAGAGGGAATAAAGAATCGGTTTCAAAACAAAGAAAAGTTGGTTTATGATGTTTATTTTAATGGGATTTCTGCAGGGTATATAGAGTGGGAATACTTGGGGCGTAAGGAAGTAGATGGAATAACAGTAGATGTCTTGTCAGTAAATTCAGATACAAATATCCTTAATCTTTTGGATTTAGATAGTGAAGAAAAAGTTTTTATTAATAGCGAAACTTCTCTTCCAGTAAGAGTAGAAAGAGATATTGTTTTTTTCGGTAAGAAGGAAATTATTAAAGAGGTTTACGATCAGGAGAAAGGGCAAATCAAAATAACCAATAGTAGCTCTAAAAAGAAGGAAGAGATTTTTGCACAGGATATCCCTATATACAATATCCTACAGTTGCTTTATTTTTTCCCACAAGATCTAGCTTTAGAAGCAGGTGAGTGGATGATTTTTAATCTTCCTACTCAAAAAATGAAAATAAAGATGGTAAAAGAACGAGTTTTAAAGTTTAATGGTGACAAGAGGGATACTTATTTTCTTATTGGAAGAGGAGCGAAGAGATTTAGTTTATGGTTAGACAAGGAAGAAAAAATACCTTTGCGATTAGAATTTATTTCATTGGCTGGTAAGATTACTGTTGTAAGGAAGGAGGATTAGGATGATTCACCCCAAAGCAATTATAGAAAAAGGCGTAATACTAGGGGAGGATGTAAGCATTGGTCCTTATGCTTATTTAGAAAGTGGTGTACATTTAGGCAAAGGAGTAAAAGTTTCAGCTTTTGCGCATTTAAGGGCTAATACTTATATTGGTGATAATACTTTCATTGGAAGTGGAAGCGTTATTGGTGAAGTTCCTCAGATGATAGATGCCGGGGCAGAGAAGGGAAAAGTTTATATCGGAAAAGATAATATCATCCGGGAATATGTTACTATTAATTGTTCAAGCTTTTCGGATAAAGCAACTTCCTTGGGAGATGGTAATTTTCTTATGGCTTGTTCTCATGTTGCTCATGATTGTAAGATAGCTAACAATGTTGTTATTTGTAACGGAACTTTAATTGCTGGTCATATTGAGATAGGAGATAAAGCTTTTATTTCAGGAAATGTAACTGTTCATCAATTCGTTAAAATTGGTAGGTTAGCAATGATAGGTGGATTGTCTAGAATTAATCAAGATGTTCCTCCTTTTATGATGGTGGTGGGTGATTCAAAAGTTTGGGGCCTTAATCTAATAGGGCTAAAAAGAGCAGATTTTAGTAAAGGAGAAATAAGCCAAATTAGAAAAGCTTATAAGATCCTTTATCGTAAAGAATTACTTCTTAAAAGTGCCTTAGATGAGTTGGGAAAATTAGATTCTTTGGTAGTAAAGGAAATAATTGTTTTTATTCTTTCTTCTAAAAGAGGAATTTGCGGGCCCAAGAGAAGTAGTTTGTGGGAGAAATTATTCCTAGATTATCCTTATTTCATAAGAAGGAAAATACCTACTTATGAATCGATAATGAAGTTTGATCCAAGTAAATTTGATAAAGGTTGATTTTAAAAAAGGAGGTATGAGATGGGAAGATTAAAGTTAAGAGTAATAGGTGTAGGGCTGCTAGTTTTATTTTTAAGTTTAGGAGGGAATGTTGCTTTTGCTAAAAAAGGTTCTAAACCTGCAAGAAAGAAAACTAATTCTTCTCGGAAAGTTAATGTAAATAAGAAAGCTACAAAAAGGGAAGGTAATAAAAAAGCAAATCAACAAGGTTTTAAAAAAGATAAGAGATCTTTTAAGAAGAAAGATGGATCTAAGGGTAGGCCAGCAGATAAGAAGCGTTATGATAATAAGCGTAAAGGCTCTATGGAGCATAGAAAAGATATGCGTGGTGACAGAAAAGAAAACAAAATGGAATATAAAGAAGGCATGAGAGATAGAAAAGAAAATAGGATGGAACATAAGCAAGAGATGCGTGAGAATAAAAAAGAAAGGATCATGGAGCATAAAGAGAATATGAAAGAAAGAAGAGAAAACATCATGGAACATAAGCAAGATAGATGGGAAGACAAAAAGGAAAACATCATGGAGTATAAGCAAGAGATGAAAGAAAGAAGAGAAGATATCATGGAACATAAGCAAGAGATACGTGAGAATAAAAAAGAAAGGATCA
>JAGLSH010000036.1 GCA_023135855.1 Candidatus Omnitrophota bacterium | reverse complement strand
TCTACCAACTGAGCTAGCGGCCCATTACCATTGTTGTTTATATTTATCCCTAAAGGGATGCTTCGCTATCAGAAAACTTTTTAGAATTCTTTAAGTTCCTTTTCCTTTTCTTCTAAAATTTTTTCTATACCTTTAACATATCTATCAGTAGTTTTTTGCAATTGATCTTCTGACTTAAAACGGTCGTCTTCGGAAATCTTTTTATTTTTTTCTAAGCTCTTTATTTTTTCTTTACCATCTCTTCTTACAGTTCTGATTGATACTTTTCCTTCCTCAACTGTCTTCTTAACTATCTTTATCAATTCCTCTCTTCTCTCTTCAGATAAAGGCGGAACTATTAATCTTATTATCTTGTTATCACTAATCGGAGTAATACCTAATTCCGACTGTAAAATAGCTTTTTCAATATCTTTTACTGATGAAGGATCATAAGGACTAATAATTATCATTCTAGCTTCTGGAACACCGATAGTAGCAATCTCTTTAAGCAAAGTAGGCGTTCCATAGTAGCTTACCCTTATGCCCTCAACCATTTTAGGGTTAGCTCTACCTGAACGAAGTTCAGCCAATTCCCGCTTTGTTGCTTCTATAGCTTTTTTCATGTTATCTTCTATTTCTTTTAAAACTTCTTTTACCATACTATTCCTCCCTCATTTAATAAGGGTTCCAATATTCTGTCCACAAACTACTTTTTTTAAATTCCCCTTTTTCATAAAATTAAATACAGTTATCGGTAAATTATTCTCCATACACAAGGTAATTGCTGTTATATCCATTATTCTTAATTTTTTATTAATTACCTTCATATAATTCATTTTTTTAAACATTTTAGCATTTTTATCTTTAAGAGGATCGGCAGAATAAACCCCATCCACTTTTGTTCCCTTAAATAAAGCATCCACACCAATTTCTATACTGCGCAAGGCTGAAGCAGTATCAGTAGTAAAGTAAGGATTGCCTGTTCCAGCTACAAATATTACTACTCTTTTTTTCTCTAGATGCCTTATAGCCCTACGTTGAATATAAGGTTCAGCTATTCTATCTATTCCAATAGCAGTCATAACTCTAGTAGGGATACCCTGGTTTTCTAAAGCATTCTGAAGAGCAAGACCATTTAAAACTGTTGCCAACATTCCCATATAATCGGCAACTGCTCTTTGCATTTGAAACTCCTTAGATTTAGGAACTCCTCGAAATATATTCCCAGCTCCAACTACTAAGGCTATTTCTACACCTAAGCTTCGCACCCCTTTAATCTGCTTAGCTAAGTGGACACAAATATCAGTATCAATACCATGGGAATATTTTCCCAGGAAAGCTTCTCCACTCAATTTAAGAAGAATTCTTTTATATTTAGCCTTCATCTGCTTCACCTAGAGAAAAACGAACGAACCTTCTAATCATAATATTCTCTCCAGTTTTAGATACTGTATCTCGTAAATACTCTCCCACTGAAAGTTTACTATTCTTTACGAATGCCTGTTCTAGAAGACAGTACTGCTTTATATACTCATCTTTTTTCTTTACACTTTCTAAAACATTTTCAGGAATATCTTCTTTGGACACATGCTCAGGATTAGCTGCCGCTACCTGCATGGCTATATCTTTAACAAATTTCTTAAACACATCTGTCCGAGCAACAAAGTCTGTTTCACAATTAACTTCAACTAAAGCAGCAAGATTGCCCCCAAAATGAACATAAGAATCTATGACTCCTTGGCCAGTTGCTCGAGAACCCTTTTTTTCCAACATTTGGATTCCTTTACTCTTTAATATCTTCAAAGCTCCATCAAAATTTCCTTTAGATTCAGATAAAGCTTCTTTGCAGGCATTAATCCCCAAAGAAGTTAACTCTCTTAATTTTTTGATATCTGACAAACCCATTTCCTTTCCTCCTTTTCCTAAAACTCTATTTACTCTCTGTACTTTTTTCAATGTTTTCTTTTGGCGGCTCTTCCTTCGTTTTAACTTCAGAAGAAGAATCCTCTACCACCTTCTCTTCTGCTGTAGCCTCATCTTTCTCATTCTCTTCTTCTTTCTTTTTATCACTTTCTGAAGCTTCTTTAATCCCCTCGCTAATCGCTTCAATTAAACAAGAAGTTATATATTTTACTGACTTTATAGAGTCATCATTCCCTGGTATAGGATAATCAATAATATCAGGGTTAGCATCAGTATCAATTAAGGCGATAATCGGTATACCTAACTTATTCACCTCTCTCACGCAAGCAACTTCTTTTTTAGGGTCAACCACAAAAACACATCCAGGAAGACCTTCTAAGGAAGTAACTCCACTGTAGCTTCTCTCCATTCTTTCTATTTCGCGATTTATTTTCACAACTTCTTTTTTTACCATTATGTCAAAACCACCGGTCTCTCGCTTTTTTAAGAACTCTAAATACTTCTCAACTCTCCTTCGAACAGTAGAAAAGTTAGTAAGCAATCCTCCGACCCATCTTTCTGCCACATAAGGCATCTCACAAGAAGAAGCAAATTCTTTAACTATGCCTCGTAATTTCTTCTTGGTGGATACAAAAAGAATTTTCTCGCCATCTTTTGCTTTTTGCTTTGCAAATGCTTTGGCTTCTTCTAATTTTTGAGCTGTTTTTTCTAAATCAATAATGTAAACATTTTTCTTTTTCCCAAAAATAAATCTCTTCATTTTAGGATTCCAATGTTTACTTAAATGTCCAAAATGAACTCCATTTTCTAATAATTCTTTAATAATTTCCGGTAACGCCATTTTCTCTTTTTCCTCCTTTTAACTCAATTATCCAAATAAATCTAAAAAATTTTACCACTAAAGGTGATAATCCAAAATTTTATCCTAAACTTCCCTATAAGATGAAAGTCGTTTAGGTCTTTTTACTTTTAATACCATAGGAAACGCGAAAAATAACACAGACAAAGGAATCCCTACTGAGTCCTCTTTTGATCTGGCTAGCTCCGTTCTCAAATTCAAAGTATATCATATTTCCTAATATTTTCAACCACTTCTTTATACACTAAACTGCAAGTCGTAAAGCTTCTTATATGCGCTATCACTCTCAATAAGGGTCTGGTGAGTACCCATCTCAATAATCTTACCCTTATCAAAAACTACTACCTTATCTGCCTTCTGAACAGTAGAAAGACGATGAGCAATAATAAAAGAGGTTTTACCCTCCATAAGCATATAAAGTGCTTCTTTTATTAACTTTTCTGATACTGAATCAAGATGGCTAGTCGCCTCATCTAGAATTAAAATAGGTGAATTCTTTAAAATGGCTCTAGCAATTGCAATTCTTTGCTTTTCTCCTCCTGAAAGCCGAAATCCCCTATCTCCAACCACAGCATCAAATTTATTAGGAATATCCATAATAAACTCATAGGCGTGTGCTTTCTTGGCAGCTTCAATAATCTCTGACTCTGAAGCTTCTGCCCTTCCATAAGCAATATTGTCTCTTATCGTAGAGTTAAAAAGAACTATGTCCTGAGACACTACAGCTATAAGAGAACGTAAATCCTTTATCTTGAAATCTTTAATATTTACTCCATCGATACAAATTGATCCTTTCTGAGGGTCATAAAAACGAGGAATTAACCCTACTAAGGTAGATTTGCCTGCTCCAGAATGACCAACTAAGGCAACCACTTCCCCTTTTTTAGCCTCTAAATTAATACTACCTAAAACAAATTCATCTTCATTATAACTAAATTCTACATCGTTAAAAATGATTCCTTGATTTAAATATTTTATCTCATCTGCATTTTCTTTTTCTTTTACCTTTGGGTCTTCTTCAAGAATATCATAAATTCTTGCTGAGGCCGTTAAAGCTTGCTGATTAATAGCATAAACATTAGAAAGTTTCTTAAACGGTCTGATCATTGACATTAAAAAAGCTAAAAAAGTAGCAAGGACACCAAAAGAAAGCCTTCCTGATATTACTTCATTGCCAACAATCCAAAGAATTGCAACCACCCCTAGTACGCCAACAAACTCAGTAAAAGGAGATAAAACAAGCATTCTTTTTGCAGTCTTTAAGGTAAATTTATAATAATGCTGATTAATTTTTTTAAATCTTTCAAGTTCATAATCTTCCCGACAAAAGGCCTTAACAACCTGAGCACCTTGAATAGTTTCAGCCATAAGTGAATTCAAGTCAGCTATCTTTTTTTGTACTTCTAGAGAAAATTTCTTGATTCTCTTACCGATTCTTACTACTGGGAACATTATGCAAGGAAGAATGACAAAGGCAACCAATGGTAACTGCCAAGAAATCTTAAAACCAATATAAAAAGCACAAACAGCAAAAAAGACTGCTTTCATTGACTCATAGATAAGATCTTTAAGTGCATAAGAAATTGCATTAGTAATAATTGATACATCATTAGTAACTCTAGCCATCAGCTCGCCAGTCTTCTTGCGTCCATAAAACTCCATAGATAAGTCCTGGAATTTAGAATAAAGTCTATTCCGCACATCCCGCACAACACCCTGGCCAACAATATTCATTAGAAAATCTTGCAAAAAAGTAAATATCCCTTTTAATAAAAAAAGTACTGGCACAAAAATAATGATGTATTTTAAAAAGATTAAAGGCTCTATGCTATTGAGTTTATCAATGAGCTCAACTAAAAACGGTGGTAATTTACCAGGGATAATGATTTCTTTATTGGTAAATATCCTATCAGCCAAAGGAATTATCATCCCCAGGCTAACGCCTTCAAAGATGGTAGATATACCCATACAAAGCCCAGCTAAGGCTAGAGTTCCTCGATAGGATTTAGCGAATCTAAGTAATTTGAAGTATTCTTTTAAGTAGTTTTTCACGGCTTTAAGTTTAGGGAATTGTATCACATCAATTGACTTTTCACAAGAGATTTGATAGTATGTTAAGCATGTTAAGGGTAGGGGTAATTGGAATAGGAAAACTAGGTAGCGTTCACTTGCGTATCTACAAAGAGCTCAAAGGGATAGGAGAGATTTACCTTGTAGACACCAATCCTCAAGTCTTATCTAATCATAAAAATTGTCACCACTTAACGGATTACCGAGAGTTAAAAGGTAAGGTGGATTTAGTAAGCATTGCTACCCCCACCTTTAGCCATTATGAAATCGCTAAATTCTTTCTTAAAAATAAAATTCCTGTATTAGTAGAAAAACCTCTAACTCAAAATTTAAAGGAAGCAAAAAAGCTCATCGCTATATCAAAAGAAAATAAAACTCTTCTTTTCGTCGGTCATGTCGAAAGATATAATAATGCTTATTTAGCAATAAAAAAAATCATTAAAAATCCTCTTTTTATTGAATGTCACCGCTTAAATCCTTACCCTAATCGCTCCTTAGACATAAGTGTTGTTCTAGATTTGATGATACACGACCTAGATATAATTCTCTATCTCTTAAAAGATAACATTAAAAAAATTGACGCTAAGGGAGTAAGGATTCTTTCTCCTACCGAAGACATAGCTAACGCTCGTATTACTTTTCAACACGGTTGTGTGGCAAATATAACTTCTTCTCGAATATCTCAAAAAAGAGAAAGAAAAATAAGAATATTTATGCCTCAATCCTACATCTCCTTAGATTATGCTCAGCAAACAGTCGAAATATATAAAAAGATGAAAACTAAAATTATTAAAAAAGTTGTTCCAATAAACAGAGAAGAACCTTTAAAAAAAGAAATTGTTGATTTCATAAATTTAGTTAGCAAAAATATATCTAACACAGGATATGCTGAAGCTGCAAAAGACGCCTTAGAACTAGCCTGCAAAATAGAAAAAATAATAAAAAAATAAAATGAAAAAAATAGTTATTGTTGCTGGAGATAAATCAGGGGATCTCTATGGTGGTCTTTTAAGTAAACAACTAAAAAATAAATTTTCAGATCTCCAAATTTACTCTTTTGGTGGAGACAAACTTGCTAAACATTCCCAACAGATAATTGACCTTCTATCATATTCAGTGTGTGGTCTAGTTGAAGTTCTTTCATCTTTAAAAAAAATCCTTAAAATTTTTAAAAAAACTAAAAAAACTATTCTCGACCTTAAACCAGATTTACTAATTTTGATAGACTTCCCTGACTTTAATCTCAAGTTAGCTAAAGAACTTAACAAAAAATTTCCTGTAATCTACTATGTTAGTCCTCAAGTTTGGGCTTGGAGAAAAGGCCGAGTAAAAACCATAAAAAAATATGTCAACAAAATGGTAGTGCTTTTTGAATTTGAAAAAACTTTCTATAAAAATGAAAATATGGATGTTCTGCATTTTGGCCATCCACTTTTAGAAATAATTAAAGAAGAGAATGCTGAACCAAAAAAAATAATTTCCTTTCTCCCTGGTTCAAGAAAAAATGAAATAAAACGACACCTTCCCATAATGATCGAAACAAAGAAAATTATTGAAAAGGAATTACCTGACTATCAATTTAGAATAATCAGGCCTCCAAATTTAGAAAGGCCAATTTATGAAAAATTTTCACCTAATATCGATATAGTTGCTCATTCTTATAAAGTAATCAAGGAATCACAGTTTATCATCTCCTCTTCTGGCACGGCTACAGTTGAGCTAGCTATATTGGGAGTGCCTTACCTTATAATTTATAAACTTAATTCTTTGAGCTGGCATATTTTGAAACGAATGGTAAAAATTGATTTCGTTGGCATGGTTAATATATTGGCCGGTAAAAAAATTGTTGATGAACTCCTTCAGAAACAAGCTAATCCTAAGAAAATCGCTAAATTAACTTTAGAATATTTAAAAGATAATGAGAAGTATTCCGAATTAAAAAGAAAATTAAAAGACATAATCAGCATACTCTCTCCTTTCAATGCAACTGAAAAATTCACTGATTTTATTGGTGACTATCTGAATCTGACTTAAAAAACATTCAACCGGTTAATTATTCTTTCGAAGTTTTTTCTTTTGTTTTATAAAATTAAAAATGCTTAAAATCGCTGCTGGAGTAATGCCACTTATTTTTAAAGCTTGACCTAGAGAACTAGGTTTAAATTTCGTTAACTTTTCAATAACTTCTCTCGACAAAGAAGAAACTTTTTCGTAATCAACTTTAGGTATTTTTATTTTGTCTAAATTTTTTAATTCTTTTTGCCAAGCTAATTCTCTACGCAAAAAGCCCTCATACTTT
>JAGLSH010000035.1 GCA_023135855.1 Candidatus Omnitrophota bacterium | reverse complement strand
CTCTTTTAAATATTTTATAGCCTTTTTGTACTCTTCCTCGTCGCCTTTTAACTCTAAAACCATAACTCCTTCTTCTTCAGGATTTACAACTGCTTTCAGAATATTAAACTCTAAATTAAAATCCTTAGTTAATTTATAAATTATCGGTTTATCCACAAGAGCAAAAGGAAAACGAAGAACTATTTTTTGTGAATACATAATCACTCCTCTCCTTTAATTTCCCTTACCTTCAAAGGTTTAAATTTATAGCCAGAATCTGGACCAGGAAATTCGGCTACTGGTTCACTCAATAAAAAGTCGCCTTTCTTAATCAAAATCTTAAGTTCATCGGCTATCTCTCTTGCTTTGAAATAACTAGATATTCCAGCAGTAGGGACTTCTTTGCCAGAAATTTTAATCTTTCCTGATTTTAACTCTGCATAACTTACTCTACCTAATGTATCTGGAACCCCTTGAGGATAAGCCTTCCCATAATCAACTACATTAGTAAAAATATCACTATCGCTAACTGCAGTAAATTTTGCTATTTCCTGATTAAGAATAGGTATTGGAACACCTATCCCTATAGCAAGAGAAGTACCATACCCTTGAAAACTTACTCCTTTGATCCACTTTGGATTCATTTGTTTTAAATCCCCAATCACCGCAACTGTTCCCGCAGGAGACAAGGGAACACCTCCTTCGGATCTCTTTACTCCTGGATTATGTTGGGTTCCCCACCAAGAAACATAACCAATCCCTCCACCTAAAAGTATTCTTGTACCAATACCAATGGTCCTATAAAGAGGGTCATTGAGAAGAGGTGACAATTGACCAGCACTACAATAATTAGCATTCTCTAGATTAGGCTTTAGAGTTCCCATATAAGTATAGACTGTTTTAGCAGATAAATTTACAGCAACATTATAATTCTGATATAAATTTCTTGGATTAAATAAAATAGCTTCGTTAACATTATTTATATTAATAAGTGTCTGTAATTTTTTAGCAGGATAGCAATCTGTACCATGGGCAATAGCCTTTAATTTTATATCTTTTCTTTTAACTAAATCTTCTATTACATGACCACCACCATATTTAAACTCTCCCGGAAAAACTTTATTTTTAGGATCTTCTTCGGGCAAAGCAGTTGCCCCAATGCAAATATCTACCGCAGCAAACCCAGTATAAGCTTCTACACTATTAAGAGTAGCTCTTCCTCCTCCCAATTTTATTTTAGGTTTAGTGTGCCCTAAATTGAGATAAACCCCTGAGGAACACATAGGGCCAAAGGTAGCTGTAGTTACCACATCTACCTTTTTAGCTGCGCTAGCGGCTCCTTCACCCTTAACAATCTGAATCATTTCTTCAGCTGTAACAACAACCGCTTCCCCATTCTTGATCTTTTCATTTATTAAGGCTACTGTTTTTGCCATTTCTCTTCTCCCTCTTATAATACTTTCTTTATTTTTTCAGCTAACTTTTTACCGGATAAAAGCATTCCACCAAATATTGGCCCCATTCTTGGAGTACCAAATACAGCATTTGCAGCCATTCCACAAACATAAAGTCCGGGGCAAACTTCTTTAGTGTTCTTCACAACAGTCTTTTCCGCTTCATCAGCCCACATAGACTTCTCGCCTAATATTTTCCCTGTTTTTGTCTTTAATCTCAAGCCCGATTTATTTTGAACAACTTTTACGACTTCACAGGGGTGCCCAGTTGAATCAATAACAATTTTGGCTCTTATGGTTAAAGGATCAACATGTAAATTTGCTATCTCAACAGCGGTCCAATTAATCACTAAACCACAAACTCTTTTTTGTTTAACCATAACATCTTCAACAGCAACAGTATTGATAACAGTTGCTCCGCTGTTAACTGCATTATAGGCTAACCCACTTATGCACTCTACAGCATCAACTAAATAATAATTTTTTTTATATTTTTTAGTACGTATAGAAAATGCATCTAAAAGTTTTTTAGCTTCTTCCTGAACTACTATTTCATTAAAAAGCATTCCTCCACCCCACATACCACCACCAATAGAAAGTTTTTTCTCAAAAATAACAACTTTCTTTCCAGCTTTAGCTAAATAATAAGCACAAATAAGACCAGCTGGACCTGCGCCAGCAATAGCGACATCAACATCTAAACATTTTATTAATTTTTCTTTATATGATTCAATGATAGCCTTTGAAATGATTACCTCATCTAGCATAAATGCTCCTTTTTTCTAAATTACAAAGAAAGATACCTCTCTCCTGTGTCTGGTATTATTACTACTATCAACTTACCCTTGTTTTCTTCTCTTTTTGCAACTTCTATAGCTGCTGACACAGCTGCACCACTTGAAATCCCAGCTAAGATACCTTCTTTCTTGGCTAAAAAATCAACCATAAATAAGGCACTCTTATATTCTACACAAAATATCTCATCAAGCAAATCTTTCCTTAAAATCTCGGGAACAAACCCAGCACCAATGCCTTGAATTCCATGAGACCCAGGATTCCCTCCAGAAAGAACTGCTGAATCTTTAGGTTCAACAGCAATAACTTTAATGTTTGGCTTCTTTGTCTTTAAGGCTTCAGCTACCCCAGTAATAGTGCCTCCAGTTCCTACTCCAGCCACTATAATATCTACCTTCCCATCAGTATCCTCCCATATCTCTAAAGCTGTTGTATCATGATGTATTTTAGGGTTAGCGGAATTTTTAAATTGCTGAGGTACAAAAGTATTTTTACTCTCCTTAGCAAGTTCCTCTGCTTTTTCTACTGCTCCTCTCATCCCTTTGTCGCTAGAAGTTAAAACTAACTCTGCACCCAACAAAGACAATAGTTTTCTTCTTTCAATAGACATATTCTCCGGCATAGTAAGAATCAACCTATACCCTCTCTGGGCACAAACAAAAGCTAACCCGATCCCAGTATTGCCGCTAGTAGGTTCAATGATTAGACTATCTTTGTTAATCAATCCTTTTCTTTCAGCATCCTTAATCATAGCCAAACCAATCCGATCTTTTACACTCCCGCAAGGATTAAAGAATTCAAGCTTTCCTACTAAATCAGCTCCTAATTCTTTTCCTATTTTTTTAAACCTCACCAAAGGAGTATTGCCTATGGTTTGAGTAATATTATCTAATATTTTCATCTTCTACCTCTTTATCACTACATACACATTTCTTTTCTCCACAAGCTTTATTGCCACAGTCACATTTTTTTTCGCTACAATTTTCTTTAATCCAATTACACTTTTCTGATTTGCACCTTGAAACTGTTTGCTCTGATGGAGCTCCATAAACTTGTGAAATTGATATTAAAAAAATAGCCATAACAAAAATACCTCTTTTCATAAAACCCCCTTCCTTTTTTATTCTCCTGTGAAATTATATTATCCATTTTTTAAGTTGCTGATCATTCATGCCTTTCACCAATATCAATTCTTGATTCCTTTTAGAAACAGTGCCGCATACAATTTCTACTTTTTTATCTAAGCAAGTATACCTAGCTATTATTCTAGCAGCTATATCCTTTAACCTCTGGCCTACTGGTCCCTTACTTATCCCTGTTGGTCCAGACATTTTTTTTGGTTCAAAAAATACATCTCCTTTTTTAGCCAAAGAAATAAGCTTTTCATTCTCTTCTTTATCCCTACCTACGATTAACTTAAATTTCGAAGTTATCCGAAAATGTCGGCCTAGCTTCAATAAAGTTATATCTTCTATAGATAATTGATCATATTTTAACAAGTCTTTAAGCCGCTTACAAAAGTTAGAATCAGTTAAAAGACATCCTCCGCCAGGCCAAGGGTAATCTTCTACTCCCCACTCTTTGGCTAAGCTTATTTGCCGCCTACGCCCTCTACCATGGATATCAAATAACAGTTCTTTCTTCACCCACCCTTTCTTTTGAGGGATAGTCGGGGCCAAAAGCAAAGCTGACAAAGGTCGAAGTAATAATCCATTTAAGCTACTAGCCTCCTCAATCCTTTTCAAGGCTTGTTTATGCTGAGACATTGGCCTTTGCCCTAAAACTTCTCCAGTAGCAATAAATGAAGCCTTAAATTCACTCATAACATTTTTAGCTTTCTTTAACATTAGTATTTTACAATCAATACAAGGATTAAAGTTTTTCCCGTATCCATACTTTGGATTTTTTACCATATCTAAATAATCTTCTGCAAGTGTAATAACTTTACATTTACAACCTAACTGCTCAGTAATTTTTTTGACAAAAAAAATACTATTATTTGCCAAATCATCCTTTAGGAAAGGTATCAAAAAATTTATTGCTAAAACTTCAATACCTTGTTTCTGTATAGCTTTTATTGCTAATAAACTATCTAATCCGCCAGAAATCAATACTATAGCTCTCATTTTTTACCTATATGCTATATATCATAGCTTCTTCATTTTTAAGATTATGGCTTTTAATTAAATCCTCTAAAGTTACTGACTCAAGTATTTGAGCTATTTTCTTTCCCACTAAATCCCAAATATCTCTTGTCACACAAATAGCCACTCTTGAACAAGTCGAAGAATTCCCAATACAACCAAGAAGTTCTAGCCCTCCCTCTAATAGCTCTACAATTTCTCTAAGATTAATTTGAGAAGGTGATTTTGCCAAAACATAACCACCATTCATGCCACGAAAAGAAGTAATTAATCCTTTTGCTTTTAAAGGAATAACAATTTGACTTAAATACTTCTCGGAAATTTCCTCATTCTTAGCAATGTCTCTAAGAAAAACTGGCCCTTTACCATAATTTAAAGCCAATTCTAACATTAGCCTTGATCCATAACGTGATCTAGTCGAAATTTTCATAATTCCTCCTAATTACTACTAATCCTATCATATTAGTAGTAATTATAGAACAAACAAACCTTTTGTCAAGAAAAATACTAGAAAAGATTAAAAGCTCTCTTTAGGAAGATTAAAATAACCATGTTTTAGGCTAGGAAATTCCTTCTTTATTGTATCTATAAGATAAAGAATTCCTTGAGACTTTAGCTTTTTGTAAGGCATATGCTTTAGATAATAATCTGGATCAATATTTAAATTACGCCATTGGATCATATCAACACCAGTTTTTTTTATAAAAGAAACCAAAGATTTTATTTGTTGAGATGAATCAGAAAATCCTGGAAAAACAAATAAATTTATTGAAACAAATTTTTTATACTTCTTAGCTATTGCTATTGATTTTATAAGATCAGAAAACTTATAACCTTTAGGACGAAAATAAAGATTATAAAATTTTTCATCTGAACTATTTAAACTAATTCGAAAGGAGTCCATGCCAGCCTGACAAAGCATCTCTATTCTTTTAGGAACACTAGCATTTGTATTCATATTTATTGTGCCTCTAGCAGTATTCTCTCTTACTTTTATTATGCTCTTAGCAATTAAATCACTCTCAAGCAAAGGTTCTCCCTCACAACCCTGGCCAAAACTAACTATTGCTTCTCTAGCTACTCTTAGATGATTGATCATAATTTCAGCTACTTCATCTACTTTTGGTTTAAAATTTATCCTCTGATGAGACGAAGCACAATCTGACTCTTGATAGCTAAGACAACCCAGGCAACGAGCATTACAAGTTCTTGCTGTTGGCAAAGGGGCCTCCCATCTTTGAAGAAAAAGATTTTTTGCTGCTAAACAATTATAATTAAGGGCGCAATTAGCTAAGTGTCTGTAAAGCCTATTATCGGGATAGGCTTTAAGAAAAGATCTCACTTGTTTACTAATTAATTTCTGGTCATAAAACCGAGGGCTTTGACGAACTCTTTTATCTATTCTCTTAGCAGCTATATAAAAATTACCTTTATAATAACCACAAGCTGTATAAGCCCAAAGAGGAAGTGCTTTTTTTGTTTTAGTTATGCAGGCTGGATTATACAGCCGCAAGAATGCCGGAATAGGAAACACTGACACTGCAAAAACTTCCTTTTCTTCAAGCTTATTTAATACCTCAAATTTTTTTGTTTCAGGATCAAAGCCAATTGCCTGTCGCTGGGGAAGATAAAAAAATGCGCTGCCAGGAGGTAGTTTAATTAACTCCTCTTCTTTAGGCAAGCTAACTTTATCTAAAGAGGAAACACTCATCCTCAGGTAAGGATGATGATAAATTTTCCCCTTTTTGTCAGAAAAAACTAAATAAGGTAAATTCATTGAAAAACCACTTAACTTATGACCAGCATAAAAAGACCCAGACAGAAAAAGACTAAAGCCATTAAAATTTTTATTCGGCCTACATTTTTCTTTAGAAAATTATTGAATTTTGTTGATTTAACTCCTGCTAAAGAAAGCAAAAAGATAATTATTAAAGGAAGAACAAACATCAAATTATAGAGAAATAAGTAAGTGGCTGCTTTTATTTTCAAATCTGTATTTTTTAGAATGAAAACAATGGTTGGTAGATAAACCTGTCCTGTGCATACTGCTTCCAATAAAGAAACCAAAAAACCAACAATAAAGGAACTAACACACAAACCCCATATCCCACCTTTCTTCTCCCGCATCCTTGAACCAATAACAAGATTTATCCTTTTCTTTAGGAATTTTGGTAATTGTAAGATCGCTTCTTCTGAATGACCAGTTTTTTTGAATTTATAATAGTCTCTTACAGCAGCCATAGCCATTAAAAAACAGAAAATGGCTATAAAATAATAAAAGGTTTTTACAATAAAATAAATCTGCTCTAGAGAATAAAAAAAGTTAAAAAAGCCTAAACCTATTAAAAGATAAGTAATAAATACTGACAAGCAATAGAATGTTCCAACATAAATTATTTCTTTCTTTTTATAACCATAGACTCCTAAAAATGATATAAAAAATACAATTACTGCAAAAGCACACGGATTTATCCCATCTATTAAGCCATTGCCAATTACAGTTAATACAGAAAATTTCTTAAAGAAATCTACTACATCTGTCTTTAAAAAAGAAATTGGGCTCTTTTCCGCCTCTAAAGCTATTCTTATGGCTACATCTAGCCTACCTTTGATATCTTCTTCACCAACTAAAAGAATATCCCCGATCATAATGCTAGGAATTAAGGCCTCTTTTAAACTAAATTGCTCAGTTAATGATATAAGTAAGTTTAAACCTTCAACATTTTCAGTAGTATTAAACCTCTCCCACTCTACATTTTCTTTATATTGCTCTTCTATCTGAGGTAGAAATTCTTCTCTTAACTCATGGCAAATCTTACAATGAGTAGAGTAAAATAAAGTGGCAGTTACCTTCTCTTTAGCAAAAGAAGATATCGGAAGTATTAAAAAAATTAAAAGAAAAAATATACCTCTTTTCATTCTATCCAAGATTATAGCAGGATGTTTCTAAAAATCAACTTGGGTCAATTAAAA
>JAGLSH010000034.1 GCA_023135855.1 Candidatus Omnitrophota bacterium | reverse complement strand
GCGTTAAGAAGCGCTTAGCTTAAATTTACGGAGGAAGTATGTGGTTTAAAAAAGGAAAGGAAATAAGAAAAGCAGCGATAAATAGAAAGACAAATGAGGTGGATATTAAGGGAGAATTCATTATCGATGGTAGAGGCAAGGCTAAAGTAGTCACTGGTTTCGAACCTCTTAATCACTTACTTACTTTATTTGCTTTTCATGGTCTTTTTAATTTGAATTTAAAAGCTAAGGGAGATCTCCCTCACCATATAATCGAAGATATCGGCATTGCTCTTGGTAAAGCTTTTAAGGAAGCCTTAGGAGATAAAGCTGGTATTAACAGATATGGTACATTTTCGATGACAATGGATAAGGTAGTTGTTGAAGTGAATATTGATATAAGCGGAAGGCCTGTATTACATAGACAGGTAAGTGCTAACAATAAAGTGAAAGTAGATACTATTTTAGCAAATGAAACCTTTGATGATACTAGCTTTACCTCTAGAGATACTGAAGAGTTTTTAGAAGCCTTTACTCAGCATGCTGGCTTGAGTCTGGTTTACAATATAAAGTCAGGAGAAGGTGATTTGCATCATTTGTTAGAGGCTCTTTTTAAAGCTATGGGTAAGGCTTTAGACCAAGCCACACAAATCGATCCTCGCCGAGAAGGTATTCCCTCAACAAAAGGAATAATTGATTAGTAATGAGTGAATGGGTGGATGAGAAAATGAGTGAATGGGGTAATGAGTTTTTACCTATATACTTTTTTACTCTTATGCCCATCAACTAAAAAGAAGATGATAGTTATCGTTGATTATGGAATGGGGAATTTAAAAAGCGTAGAGAATAGCGCTTTATTTTTAGGTAAGAAAGTTAAGGTTAGCAGTTCCCCAGCTGTTATAAGCAAAGCTAAGAAAATAATTTTTCCTGGAGTAGGTCATTTTAGCCAAGCAGTTAAAGAAT
Source organism: Candidatus Omnitrophota bacterium (assembly GCA_023135855.1). GTDB lineage: Bacteria > Omnitrophota > Gorgyraeia > Duberdicusellales > 4484-171 > Susulua. The sequence continues at coordinate 6,436 of JAGLSH010000034.1, read as the reverse complement.
TAAAAAAAAGAAAACTTTTTGATCTTTTAAGAAGAAAAATTGGCGAAGGTATACCATTTTTAGGTATTTGTCTTGGAATGCAATTATTATTAGAGAAGAGCCAAGAAGCTCCTGGTGTAGGAGGGTTAGGAATTATTGAGGGAGAAGTAAAAAAGTTTATTGGTAAGGGATTAATCATTCCTCATATGGGGTGGAATCAGGTGGAGATAAAGGATGAAGGAAAAAGGATAAAGGAAGAAGGGGGAAGTGAGAAGGGAGAGAAATTGTTTAGGGGAATCAAAGGGAATAGTTTTTTTTATTTTGCTCATTCTTATTATTGTAAGCCAAAAAAGAACAAAGTTGTATTAACGACTACTACTTACGGAGGAAAATTCGCTTCTGCCTTACACAAGGATAATGTATGGGCAGTACAATTTCATCCTGAGAAGAGTCAAAAATTAGGATTAAAGGTTTTTAATAATTTTTTAAAGATATGTTAGTAATACCAGCAATAGATTTATGGGAAGGAAAAGTAGTTCGTCTTTTAAAGGGGAACCCTGCTGAGTCTACTGTTTACAACAATGATCCTGTTGGGATAGCTAAAGAATTTAAATTAAAGGGTGTAGAATTGCTTCATTTGGTTGATTTATCTGCTGCCCTAGGCCAGGATGATAATTTAGAAGTTATTGGTAAAATTTTAAAAGAAGTTGATATTAAGGTGGAAGTAGGTGGGGGGATTCGTGATATAGGAAAAGCAAAGAAGTTAATATCTTTAGGCGCAGAGAGAGTAATAGTAGGTACCAAGAGTTTGGAGGATAAATTTCTTAAGAATTTAATAAGAGCTGTAGGAGTTAATAAGATTGCTGTAAGTGTAGATGTTATTGATTCTCGAGTCGCTGTAAAGGGTTGGCAAGAAAAGACTTCTTTTCAAGCTCTAGATTTTATTAAGAGTGTGATTAAAAAAGGGATAAAATGGGTAATATATACTGATATTTCTCGCGATGGAACCTTGGAAGGATTAGATTTAGGGCCGATAAAAGAGTTTTCTTTATTCAAAAAAGCTAATCTTATTGTTTCTGGAGGGGTATCTTCCATTGAAGATATCAAGAAAATAAAGGAAGAAACTCCTTTTGTTTGGGGAGTAATTACAGGCAAAGCCATCTATGAAAGAAGAATAGATTTAGCTGAAGCAATTCTTTTATCACAGGAATAGGTAATTTATAATATGCGTTATTTTACTTTAATAATATTTTTTCTGATTTCTACACAGGTCTTCGGTTTTTCTGAGAATATTACCATTACTACTTACTATCCTGCGCCTTTTGGAGTATATAAAAACCTTAATGTTAGCAAGTTAATTTTTAAGCCTTTAGATGAAGTGCCGACTGAGCCAACGAAAGGGAATATGTATTACGATAATCAAGAACATGCTTTGAAATATTATAGTGATCAAAAGTGGGCTGGTGTTGTTTGGTTTGATAATGCTGGAGTTTCCCTTAAGGATGGGGCAGAAGCTAAGATAGATGAACTTTTGGACAAAGGGCGTAGGTTTGGAAGTTTACAAAAAATTGTCAGATATAGCGGATTTTCTAAATACGAGATGGGAAAGATTTATACACGAGCAGTTCTTTATGCTGAGAGTGGTAACTGTGATAGTGGTTGGAAAGATGGAACAGCAGCAAAATGCCAATCAGGATCCAATTACTTGAAGGCAGATACTGGAGTTTTGGGGGTATATCTTTCCTTAAAGAACAAGCATACTAAGGGCAGGTATACCAATACTAAGGATAAGGATTGGCTACTCATTGGCAGTGCTTCTTGGCATTGATTTATAAGGGTAATTCTTTCTCCGGAGGTATTTTTAGTTTTATATTGACATTGTCATGAAATATGGTATAAAAGCTATCTATGAGAACAACAAAATTTTTCAATAAAGAGGAACGGAAATGGGTACTTATTGATGCTAAAGACAAAATTCTAGGCAGATTATCTACCCGTATAGCTAGGATATTGCAAGGCAAAACCAAGGCTACTTATACCCCAAATTTTCTTTGTGGGGATAAGGTTATTGTAATAAATGCAAAATTTATAAAGGTTACTGCAAATAAGCGTGAAGATAAAATCTATGATAAATATACTGGTTATGCTGGTGGACGCAAAGAAATGACCTTTAAGGTGTTGATGGAGAAAAATCCTTCTAAAGCAATTTATTTTGCTGTGAGAGGAATGCTTCCTAAGAGTAATTTAGGTGCTCAGATGCTTAAATCTTTAAAGATTTATCCTGAGGGTGAACATAAACAAAAGGCTCAAACTCCAGAGGCAATAAGCGTTTAATGGATAGATAATAAAGTATAAAAGGTAAATTAAACAATGAAAGAAACAAATAAAGAGAAAGATCAAAGTAAAGAAACATTTATGGCTACTGGTCGAAGAAAAAAATCAGTTGCCCGTGTAAAGTTTATTGCCAACGGAAAAGGTAAAGTTGTTATTAATGGCAGTGACATCGAAAAATATTTTTTTACTCTTGATAATGTAATGCAGGTTAAAAAGCCTTTAATAGCTGCCGAGATTGAAGGCAAGATAGATATTTCTGCTAATGTAAATGGTGGTGGATTAAGTGGTCAAGCTGGAGCAGTAAGTTTGGGTATTTCTCGATGCCTGCTAGAATGGAACCCTCAATTAAGAGCTTTATTGCGAAGAGAAGACTTGCTTACTCGTGACCCTAGGGCCAAGGAAAGAAAGAAATATGGTCGTAAAGGTGCTCGCCGTCGTTTTCAGTGGACCAAGCGATAATTTATTCTTGGTATTCATTTTTTCTAAGATTCAAAATATTAAAAAGCCTTAAGATCTAAGAGACGGAAAGCCCTTGACAATTAAGGGCTAATGAGTTAAGTTATTTTAAATTCTAGGAGAAGATTATGTTTGCCTGCATTGAAGATATTCTTAAAGAAATAAAAGCTGGTCGGCCAATTATTGTGGTTGATGATGAGGCTAGAGAGAATGAAGGAGATTTAGTTGTTGCAGCTGAATTTGCTACGCCTGAAGTCATTAATTTTATGATTACTGAGGCTAAGGGTTTAGTTTGTGTCCCTCTTGCTAAGGAAAGAATTGATCAATTAGAATTAGGTCCTATGTCTCATCAAGCCGGAGCAGATCCTTTTAAGACAGCTTGGAGAATTTCAGTAGATGCTGCTATAGGGACAACTACTGGGATTTCAGCTTTTGATCGAGCTAGAACAGTAGAAGTTTTAATTTCATCAAAAACTACTTCTCAAGATTTAATAAAACCCGGGCATATTTTTCCTTTAGAAGCAAAAGAGGGTGGTGTTTTAGTAAGAGCTGGACATACTGAAGCAGCTGTTGATTTTTCAAAATTAGCTGGTTTTTTTCCTGCGGGAGTGATTTGTGAAATTATAAATCAAGATGGTTCTATGTCTAGGCTTCCTGATTTAATTAAATTTGCTAAGAAACATAATTTAAAAATATGCACTATTGCTTTGTTGATTGAATATCGTCGGAAAAAAGAAAAATTAATAAAATTAGCAGCAAAAGCGAAATTACCTACTGAATATGGTCAGTTTAATCTTTTCCTTTATGAATCCTTAATTGATGGAAGAGAACATGTTGCTTTGGTTCAGGGTGATATTACTGATGAACCTACTCTTGTTCGCGTACATTCAGAGTGTCTTACTGGTGATATATTTTTTTCACAACGTTGTGACTGTGGTAGTCAACTTCAAAGATCTTTAGAGGCGATAAGCAAGGAAGGCGGAATTTTTCTTTACCTGCGACAAGAGGGAAGAGGTATTGGTTTAAAAAATAAAATAAAAGCTTATAGCTTACAGGAAAAAGGGGCTGATACTGTGGAGGCAAATCATTTATTAGGTTTTCCTTCTGACTTAAGAGATTATGGGATTGGAGCACAGATTCTAGCAGATTTAGGAGTAAAAAGGATTAGGCTTCTTACAAATAATCCCAAAAAGATTGTTGGTCTTGAAGGCTATGGCCTAGAAGTTGTTGAAAGAGTACCAATAAAAATAGAGGAAGGAGAGAATAGCAGACATTATTTAGAGACTAAGAAGAGAAAAATGGACCATATGCTATAGAATAAAAATGGATAATTTGTTTTTTGGTTAAAAGGAGGTAAGAGATGAAAGAGATAAGAGGAAATTTTTCTGGCAAGGGTAAGAAAATCGCAATTATTGTTTCAAGATTTAATGAATTCATTAGTAATCAATTGCTTCAGGGTTGTATAGATACTTTAAGTAAATCAGGGGTAGCAAAGGAAAACATTTCTGTTATTTGGACACCAGGGGCTTTTGAGATACCTCAAGTATTTAGTAAATTGGATACAAAAAAGTTTAGTGTTGTTATTGCCTTAGGTGCAGTGATAAGAGGAGAAACTCCTCATTTCGATTATATTGCATCTGAAGTCACTAAAGGAGTAGCTCGGCTTGCACAAGATAAGAAAATTCCAGCTACTTTTGGAATAATTACTGCTGACACTGTAGAGCAGGCAGTAGAAAGATCAGGTACAAAACAAGGCAATAAAGGTAGGGATGCTGCTTTAGCGGCTTTAGAAATGGCAGATATTTATTCGCAAATTTAATACCAAGTTAGGATATGAATTCTTGCAAAGCAATTTGACTTTGTAAGCATTTGTATACAATGTCAATGAGATTAAGATCAAAAGCAAGAGCAGTCGCTTTATCTCTTCTTTATCAAATAGAGATAGCAAAGATTGATTTTCATCAAGCCCTCCAGGATTATTCAAAAAATTATTCTCAAAAACAAGAAGTTATTGACTTTTTTTCTTTATTAGTAGAAGGGGTAGTAACTAATATGCCTACAATTGATTCCTTGATAAAAAAACATGCAAAAAATTGGGGAATTAAGCGAATGGCAGTCATCGATAGGAATATCTTAAGAATAGGATGTTTTGAGTTACTTTTCTCAGAAGCTATTCCTTCCAAGGTTGCCATAAATGAAGCCATAGAATTAGCAAAATCTTTTGGTGACATTGATTCACCCCGGTTTGTTAATGGTATTTTAGATAAAATATATAAGATAGAAAAGGGAGTAGAGGGGGAAAAGGAAAAGAATGAATAATAAAGGTTGTGACTTGCATATTCATTCTAATTTTTCTGATAGTGATGCTGACTTAGAAACTATTTTTAAACAAGCTAAAGAAAAAGGACTAGCCTGCATTGCTGTTACTGATCATGATACTCTTGAAGGAATGAAACTTGCTCGTACTTATAGCAAGAGCTATGGTGTTGAGTTAATTGAAGGGTTAGAGCTAAGCGCTGAACATAAGGGAGCTGAAGTTCATATTTTAGCTTATTTTGTTGATTCTGAAAATGAAGAGTTAAAGTCAGAATTAGCCCAGATAAAAGAGTTAAGAGTAAATAGACTTTTGTGGATGGCCGAGAAGTTAAATTCTTTAGGCGTAGAAGTTAATATTGAAGAATTATTTTCGAAAATAAAAGGAGCAATCCCTACAAGATTACATTTAGCTTTATACCTTTTAGAAAAGGGTAAAGTTAAAACTTTGCGTCAAGCTTTTCAAAAGTATCTTTCTCCAGGTAAACCGGCCTATAGATCTCGTTTTAAATATTCAGTAGAGGAGGCGATTCAACTTATTAGAAAATTTGGGGGTTTAAGTTTTATTGCTCATCCTCATGTGATTCCCGATCAGTCTTGGATAGAAGAATTTATTTCTTTGGGTGTTGATGGTTTGGAAACAATTTACCCTACTATGTCTCCGGTCAAGAGATTGCTTTATAAAGAAATGGCAATTAAATTTAAAAAGCTTCAAAGTGGTGGCTCTGATGCTCATGGGAGCTATAAGGAGTTTATTAAGATTGGAGAAGTGGATATACCATATGCTTGGGTAGAGGATATGAAGAGATGTCTCGAGATAGAGAAGTGTTAAAGACAGAGCTTAAGCAAGATCTTTGTTTTTTAAAAAAAACCTTTTTTTTAGCTAAAAAAGGAGAGGGGTTTACTTCGCCCAATCCTTTAGTAGGAGCACTTTTTGTTAAGAACAATAAGGTTTTGTCTTACGGTTATCACCATCAAGCTGGAAAGCCTCATGCAGAGATAGAAGCAATAAGGGCAGCCAAAAAGAGTTTAAGGGGTAGTACTCTTTATGTTAATTTAGAGCCTTGTTATCATTTAGGAAGAACTGGGCCCTGTGTTGATGAGATTATTGAGAGAGGCATAAAGAAAGTAATTATTGCCACAACTGATCCTAATCCTAGGGTTGGTGGCAAATCAATAAGAAAATTAAGAAAATTCGGAGTTGAAGTAAAGGTGGGTTTATGCAAGAGAGAAGCTCAGAAACTCAATGAAGTGTTTTTTAAAAACATAAAGAAGAAAAAACCTTTTGTGGTGGCTAAAGTGGCTCAAAGCTTAGATGGAAAAATTGCTACTGGAAAAGGTATATCTCGGTGGA
>JAGLSH010000033.1 GCA_023135855.1 Candidatus Omnitrophota bacterium | reverse complement strand
TTGAGGTAGAGTTGCCAATTCTCAATCATTTTTTTGGTGATTTTAAATTTGTACCAATAGCTTGCAAAAGCGAAACTATTACTGAATACAAAGAAGTTGCTAAGCAAATTTTTGAAGCAATAAAGAGCTTAAAGGGTTTAGGAGAAAATATTCTTCTTGTTGCATCAAGTGATTTTACTCACTATGAGCCTGAGCAAACAGCAAGAAAGAAAGATCTCCAAGCTATTGAGGCAATAATTAATTTAGACGAAGAAGAATTAATTAAACGTATCCATAAAGAAAACATAACTCTTTGTGGAGAAGCGCCGCTGGCAATATTTATTTCTTGCCTCAAATTGCTCGGGGCTAGAAAATCTCAAGTAGTGTTATATCAAACCAGTGGCGATGCTACTGGAAATAGGAGTTCAGTAGTCGGTTATGCTGGAATAATTGTTCAATAAAAAATAAGGAGACAAACCATGAATCAAGATTCAACAAAAAAAGTAGATCAAGATTGGAAAAATCAAGTGGACAAAGAAAAGGAAACCGCTCAAGGCAAAAATGAAACTTATCATCAACCAACTTTTACCATCTTTGTCTCTTCTTTAGGCATGCAAGCTATGATTGCTATGGGTAATCTTGATAATCCAATAACAAAAAAGAAAGAAAAAAACCACGATCAAGCCCGTTTTTTAATTGATACTCTAGGAGTAATCCAAGAAAAAACAAAGGGCAATCTTGACCAAGACGAAGGTAAGGCTATTGAGGAATATCTCTTTAACTTACGAATGATGTATCTTGAGGAAAAAAAGAATGCTTAATAAAGAAATTTTAAAAATTATTGCTTGCCCAAGATGCAAAAAAGATGTAATCTTAAAAGAAGAAAAGATAATCTGTGTTAGCTGTAACCGGCAATATCCGATAAAGAACAACATACCGATTATGATAGTAGAGGAGGCGGAATTAAATGAAAACATTAGGTAAGATTTTAATCATTCATGGTCCGAACTTGCATCTTTTGGGAAAAAGAGAACCTGAAATTTACGGAAATTTCACTCTAGACCAGATAGATCAAGAGTTAAAACTAAGGGCTTCACGGGAATCAATAGAAATCGAAACCTTCCAATCTAATTCTGAAGGAGATATAGTAGAAAAAATCACTACTACTGGTTACAACCTTTTAATCATAAACCCGGCTGCTTATACTCACACTTCTGTAGCTATACGTGATGCCATATTAGGAGTAAATAAACCCACCCTAGAGGTACATCTTTCTAACATATATAAACGAGAAGATTTTCGCAAAAAATCTCTAATTAGCGATATTGTAATAGGCACTATTGCTGGGTTTGGTAAGGAAAGTTATTTTCTTGCCTTTAGCGCTGCGATGACTCTTCTTGAAAGCAAATCTTCAGAAACAAAGTGAAAACAAGAATTAGCAACTGCACAAAAAAGCTTAAAAAGCTTAACCTTGATGCTATTCTAATCACTGATCCTAATAATATTGTTTACCTCACCAATTTTTCGGCTAATACTGGTTATCTGTTGCTAACTCAAGATGGAGAACTAGTTTACTTCACTAATTTCCTATACAAAGATGCTGCTAAGACAATAAAAAACTGTAAATTGCTTGTATCTAGCAATAAACATAATATTTTTACACTTATCTCTGATGAAATGAAAAAACTAGATTTAAGTATTCTCGGTTTTGAAGCTAAGAATCTTCCTCTCCTGGAGTATAAAACTATAAACAGCCATCTATCAGCGCTAGCCATCGATTTTGTTGAAACTAAGGATTTAGTTGAAGAAGTGAGGATGATTAAAGAAAGAGGAGAAATATCGGCTATAAAAAAATCGATTCAAACAAGCAATCAGGCCTTTGAGTTTGCTAAAGAAATTATCCACCCTTTAATGAGTGAAAAAACCTTAAGCATTGAAATTGAAAGGTTTCTGCGGCTTAAAGGTGACCTCGAAATAGCTTTCCCCAGTATAGTTGCCTCAGGCACAAATACAGCTTTTCCGCACCATCTCCCTGGAAATAAAAACTTAAATAATGAAGTCACTTTAATTGATTTAGGCTCAAAACATTATGGATATTGCGCTGACTTGACAAGGGTGTTCTTCTGGGGTAAAATGCCTACTCTTTTGCGAAGAATATACGACATAATAAGAAAAGCTCAAAGCGAAAGTATAAAAAAAATACGAGATGGCGTCAAAGCTTCTGAGGTAGATAAAATAGCTCGCCAGATCATTGACAAAAAAGGCTGGGGCAAGTATTTTGGTCATGGTTTAGGTCATGGAATTGGTCTTTGTGTCCATGAATCTCCAATGATCGGGCCAAATTGCGATCAAATCTTAAAAGAAGGAATGATTATAACCATAGAACCAGCTATATATCTCACAAATAAATTTGGAATACGTCTAGAAGAAATGGTTCTGGTGAAAAAAGGGAAAGGAGAAGTGTTAAGTGGGAATTTCCATCGGTGAATTAAAACCGTCAACAGCCATCATTTATAATGATGACTTATACAATATTATAGATTGCGAACACGCAAAACTAGGAAGGGGCGCTGCTTTTTGCAGAGTTAAGATTAAAAATTTAAAAACTGGACAAATTCGTGAATGCACCTTGCGAGATTCTGACAACGTTGAAATAGCTTACATTGAGAAAAGAAAGCTACAATATCTCTATGCATCGGATATTCATTATCACTTTATGGATTTAGAAACTTATGAAGATTTAGTTTTAGATGAGTTTCAAATAAAAGATAAAGTAGATTGGCTCAAAGATAATTTAGAATTAATTGGTCTTTATTTTGAAAATAAGTTACTAGATTTAGAAATACCACTTTCTTTAGAGCTGAAAGTAGTTGACACTATGCCTGGATACAGAGGCAATACTGTAAAGGCGGGAACTAAACCAGCTAAGCTTGAAACTGGTCTGGTTATCAATGTTCCCCTTTTTATCAATAACGGTGATATTTTAAAAGTTGATACCCGAACTAGAGAATATCTAGCAAGAAAATAATTTAGGAGGTTTTTATGGAAATAAAGAAACTAAAAGAGTTTATTAAATTCATGGATGATAATAACCTCAATGAGTTAGAAATTGAAGAAGATGGAAAACGAATTCGCTTAAAAAAGAATTCCTCTAGTCAACCAACGGTTATCTCTCAGGCACCATTGCCAGTTCCAACAGCTGCACCAGCAGAAAACAAGCCAGCTGACTCAAATACTTTAGAAATAAAATCACCAATGGTCGGAACTTTTTACACAGCACCTTCTCCAGGAGCAAAGCCTTATGCTGAAATAGGAACAATCCTAAAACCTGGTGATATAGTTTGTATTATTGAGGCTATGAAATTAATGAATGAGATTAAAGCTGAGGTTGGTGGCAAAGTTGTGCAAATTTTAGCAGAAAATGGTAATTCAATAGAATTTGGTCAAACCCTGTTTGCGATTGAACCAGTTTAAATTATAACCTATAATAAGTAACTAATAATTAATAATTATGTTTTCTAAAGTTTTAATTGCTAATCGAGGAGAAATAGCTATCCGAATAATTCGGGCCTGCAAAGAACTAGGTCTTAAAACTGTAGCTGTTTACTCTGAAGCTGATAAAAATTCTTTGCACTTAGAATTTGCTGATGAAGCTATTTGCATTGGAAAACCATCATCAACCGATAGCTATCTCAACATATCCCGTTTGATTAGCGCAGCTGAGGTTACTGATTGTGACGCGATCCATCCTGGTTATGGTTTTTTAGCTGAAAACCCAGGCTTTGCAGAAATTTGTGAATCTTGCGGTATAAAATTCATTGGTCCAACTGCTGAAAATATCCGCCTTATGGGAGATAAAGTCCAAGCAAAAAGAAGCATGCGTAAAGTAGGTGTTCCTCTAATTCCAGGAAGTGAAGGCGCAATTGCCGATAAGGAAGAAGCTTTAGAAATAGCTAAGAAAATCGGCTACCCATTAATCTTAAAAGCTAAATCTGGCGGAGGCGGAAAAGGTATGCGCATTTGCCATAGTGATGTCAGGTTAGTTGGTGCATTAATGGCTGCACAAGCTGAGGCTAAAGCTGCTTTTGGTGACTCAGAAATTTATATGGAAAAATTTCTTGAGAACCCCAGACACATCGAAGTTCAAATCGTAGCCGATAATTACGGTAATGTAATTTATCTCGGGGAAAGAGACTGCAGTGTTCAAAGAAGACATCAAAAAATTATCGAAGAAACTCCATCACCAGCTGTAGATGCTCGTCTGAGAAAAAGATTAGGCGAAATATGTGTTGGTGCGGCAAAAGCCATACATTATCAAAATGTTGGTACAATAGAATTTTTACTTGATGAGAACAGTAACTTCTATTTCATGGAAATGAATACTAGGATACAGGTAGAACATCCAATAACTGAAGAAGTAACCGACATAGATTTAGTAAAATTGCAAATACTTTTAGCATCCGGTGAAAAATTAAAAATAAAACAAGATGATATTAAAATAAAAGGCTCTGCGATTGAATGCCGTATTAACGCTGAAGATTCTGATAAGGGTTTTATGCCTTCTCCAGGAGCAATAAATTTTTGCTATATTCCCGGAGGTAAAGATGTTCGAGTAGACACTCATATATACTCAGGATATACTATTCCACCTTACTATGATTCTCTTATCGCTAAAGTAATAACTAAAGGTAAAACCCGTGCTGAAGCTTTAGGAAAAATGAACAGAGCTTTAGGAGAATTTTTAGTTGAACCAATAAAAACAACTGCTGGATTCTGTAAAGAAGTAATTAATAATCCTGATTTTAAAAGGGGAAAATACCATACTGGATTTCTGGAAAAATTTCTAGAGAGTCAGAACGAATAAAAAAATAGGTTTCATTGAATAAGGAAAGTCCGGGCGCTTTTATATCGGATAAATTTTGCTGGTGCAATATTTATCCGAAGCACCTCGGACATAATTCGGCTAGATGTTTTTTTATAAAAAAGCATAAGTCTCATTAAGGAGGTTGCCATGGGTTTTTTAACAGTCTTAATTTATATTATTTTATCCCTTGCTACAGGCGTAATCCTTATCGGCTTATCTCTAGAAATAATTACTGTAGATATACTCACTGCTTATCTAACTGAGGTCCCAACCGATTTTCCTTTAAGGTCGATTAGCGCCTTAATAGGTTTACTGCTTATACTTATTTGCTTACGTTATATACAAACATCTTTTCGACGTTCAAGAAAAAATAAATCTATAACCTTTAATTCTAGTGAAGGGAAGGTGAGTATAACTTTGGTTGCGATTGAAGATATGTTGAGAAAAATGTTAGAAGCAAAAACCGAAGTATCCAGAATAAGACCTAAGGTTCTTCTAAAGAAAAAAGGAATTGAAGTAATCGCTCGCGGCGTATTAACTACTGAAGTAAATTTAGTTGATTTCACTAAAGAAATGCAGGAACAAATTAAAGAAAAAGTCCATAACCTCTTAGGAGAGGATAAAAGCGTTCAGGTTAATCTAGAAATAAGAAAAATTGCCTTAAATAAAAACGACTTAATGATTGAAGACAAAGAACCTGAAGTGCCTTTTAGAAACTACGAATAATAATTGGTAAAAGGGTAAATGAGTGGACGGGTGGATGGGTAGATGAGTGAGACAAGTTATATCGACCCATAAACCCATATGCCCATCAACCCATAAATATAATAAAGGAGTTAAATTATGAAAATTGGTATTCTTACTGGTGGCGGCGATTGTCCAGGTTTAAATCCGGTTATCCGAGCAATAGTTAGAAAAGCTATTCTTGAAGGCGACGAAGTTCTAGGCTTACGCTATGGCTGGAAAGGTTTAATAGATAAAGAAACTATTCCCTTAGATGTACATTCAGTATCAGGAATTCTCCACAGAGGAGGTACTATCCTAGGTACATCTCGTACTAATCCTTATAAAAAAGAAGGTGATTCCCAAAAAGCTATAGCAAATTTTAAAGAACTCGGCTTAGATGCTCTAATAACTATCGGAGGAGAAGACACCTTGGGCGCAGCAACAAAGCTTTATAAAGATGGCTTGAATACCGTTGGGGTTCCTAAAACAATAGACAATGACTTAGGTGCAACAGACTTTACGTTTGGTTTTGACACTGCAATAAATATAGTAACAGAATGCCTAGACCGACTACACACTACCGCTGAATCTCATAACCGAGTTATGGTTGTTGAAGTTATGGGTCGTCATGCCGGATGGATTGCTGCTTATTCAGGAATAGCTGGAGGAGCGGATTACATACTTATTCCTGAAATTGCAATTGACATTGAGGAAGTGTGTCAGTCAATAAAAAAGCGCCACGACAGAGGCAAAGATTTTAGCATTGTTGTTGTAGCTGAAGGTGCTTTCTTTAAAAATGAAAATGTAGCACTTCAAGAAAAAAAACTAGATGCTTTTGGTCATGTAAGATTAGGTGGAATAGGACATACTCTAGGTAAAATGGTTGAACAAAAAACCGGATACGAAACAAGAGTAACAGTATTAGGTCATATTCAAAGAGGTGGCACACCATCAGCTTTTGACCGAGTATTAGGAACAAGATTTGGAGCAAAAGCTTATGACCTAGTAAAAAGTGGCACATTTGGAAGAATGGCTAGCTTGAAAGGAAATAAGATTGTAGACGTTCCTTTAGAAGAAGCAACTGCTGAATTAAAAACTCTTGATATGAGCGTTTATGACATTGCTAAAATATTTTTTGGTTAAAGAAAAATTTATCTTATGGAAGAAAATATTACAAAAGCCATAAATAAACACAAAGAAGCCTTAGAAATTCTCCAGAAGCAAAGCCTCACTGTAGCAAAAATTGCTTCTTTACTTATTGAAAGCTTAGAAGCTGGAGGCAAAATTATTTTTATTGGTAACGGCGGTAGCGCTGCTGATGCTCAACATTTAGCAGCGGAACTAGTTGGACGATTCAGAAAAAATAGAAAAGCTTTAGCAGCAATTGCTCTTACTACTGACACTTCTATTCTTACTGCAATTGGCAATGATTTTGGCTTTGATCAAATATTTTCTAGACAAATTGAAGCCCTAGCTAAAAATAAAGATATTATAGTTGGAATATCAACTTCAGGAAAATCGAAAAACATCATAAAAGCTATAGAAGTAGCTAAAGAGCTTGGATTAAAAAGCATTGGATTTCTAGGCAAAGATGGAGGAGACATAAAAAGTCTGGTTGACGTTAATTTAACTATTTCTTTAGACAATACACCAAGCATACAAGAAATGCATATATTAGCTGGTCATGCTATCTGCGAAATAGTTGAGAATCACTTTAGTAATACCGAATGTGATGGGTAAAATTAAAAATATTAAAAATTTCAAGACAGATTTGTCTTGCCTAAGGCGTAACAACAAAAAAATAGTTTTTACTAATGGTTGTTTTGATAT
>JAGLSH010000032.1 GCA_023135855.1 Candidatus Omnitrophota bacterium | reverse complement strand
TCTTGGCCAAAAGCAGTTACATTCAAAACTCGTCCTCCATTGGTTATGAAGCCAGATCCAGGTTCTTCGCCCAAAAGTTTAGTCCCAGCATGAAAAACAAAAATGTCATCTAATCCTACTAAAGATTCTAAACCCTTGATTTCTTTTCCTTTTTCATAAGCTACTGGATACCCTCCAGAAGTTAAGACTACGCAAAGACAGGCTCTCTCATCCCATTCTAATTTTACTTCATTAAGTTTATTATCTACACTTTTTAGAATAAGATCAGCTAAGTCACTTTTAAGTTTTGGTAAAATAACTTGAGTTTCAGGATCTCCAAATCTAACATTGAACTCTAAAACAGAGGGAAGATTATTCTTTATCATTAACCCTATATAAAGTATACCCCTGTAAAGACTACCTTCTTTTTTAAATCCGGCGATAAGCGGCACAGCAATTTGATTCCTTATCTGATTTAAAGTCTCTTCATCTACTATTGGAGCCGGGGCATAAGCACCCATGCCTCCGCTATTAGGACCTTTGTCATTATCGTAGACTGGTTTATGATCTTGAGAAGAAACTAAAGGTATGACTGTATCTCCATCAGTAATAACTAAAATTGAAACTTCTTCGCCTTCAAGACAATCTTCAATTACTATTTTTTCTCCAGCTGGCCCAAGTTTTTTCTCAACCATCATCATATCAACTGCCGCTATGGCTTCATCAATATCCTTAGCCACAACAACTCCTTTACCAGCAGCTAATCCATCAGCTTTTATAACAATTGGCGCTCCCTTTTTCTTTAAATATTTCTTAGCTTGGTCAGGGTTGTCAAAAATCCTAAAATCAGCTGTGGGAATATCATATTTCCTCATTACTTCCTTGGCAAAAGCTTTGCTACCTTCAAGAAGCGCTAATTCACTTCGTGGACCAAAAATTTTTAAACCTTCATCCTCAAATATATCTACAATACCTTCAACTAAGGGATCTTCTGGTCCAACAATAGTTAAATCAATTTTTTTATCTTGTGCAAATTTTAGAAGTCCTTCTATATCAGTAGCTAATATATTCACATTCTCAGCAACTAAAGAAGTACCACCATTGCCAGGCGCACAATAAACTTTCTCAACTAAAGGAGACTGCGCTATTTTTACACTCAAACAGTGTTCTCTACCGCCGGATCCAATAATAAGCACTTTCATACCAAATTCATCCTTCTGCTTGATTTAACAATTTCACCAATAAGGTGGGTTTTGCAGCTTTTATTTAAAACGGTTAAAATGTTCTTTACAGATTTTTTATCTACTACCAAAATCATACCTATCCCCATATTGAATACTGTATACATTTCTTTATCAGAAATCTCGCCCTTTTCTTTAATAATTTTAAAGATTGAAGGAACTTTCCAACTCCTCTTACTAATTACCATACCTAATCCTTTAGGTAAAACCTTTGTAGCCTTGCTATAGAATGCTCCACCAGTAATATGAGCAATTCCTTTAATAGCTGAAGCTCTATTCCCAGAAGAAATTAAAGAAAGTATTTCTTTTACATAAATTCGCGTAGGCTTCAGTAATTGTTTTGCATATTTCTTAACTCCAACTGAACCTAAAACTTTTCTTACTAAAGAAAATCCATTAGAATGCAGACCTGAAGACTCTAAACCAATTACTAAATTACCGGGTTTAATCTTATCACCAGAGATTATTCTTTTCTTATCTACTACTCCTACACAAAATCCCGCTAAATCGTATTCCTCTCCCTTATACATACCCGGCATCTCAGCAGTTTCACCACCCAAAAGCAAACAATCTGATTGCCTTAGACCTTGATTAATCCCGGCTGCTACTTTAAGTAAGGTTTTAGAATTTAATTTTCCACAGGCAATATAATCTAAGAAAAAAAGTGGTTTCGCTCCTAGACAAATAATATCATTAACATTCATTGCTACTAAATCTATACCTACTCCGCTATGAATATTAGATTGCTGAGCTATCAATAACTTTGTTCCCACACCATCAGTCGAAGAAACCAAAATAGGCTCCTTACACCCTTTTAATAAAGGTTTAAAATTAAACAAAGACCCAAAAGCAGCAGCTTTGTTAAGCTTGGTTTGAGAAAAGATATTCTTCATTCCTTTAACAAATTGGTCAGCTTTCTTTATGTCAACACCTGATTTTTTATAAGTTACTCTACTCATTAGTTTTACCTACATAAAATAATCTACTGCATTTTCAAAAAATACTCTACCAAATGGCACAACTTTTTCTTCTCTCCAAAATGGCGAATGATGCTCAAACATATTTCGTTCAGGATGTGGCATTACTCCTAAAACACGACCTGAAGCATCAGTTATCCCAGCAATATCATTTAGCGAACCATTAGGATTAAAAGGATATCCGGCTGGGTTCAGAGAACTGTCAACATACCTTAGGGCCACCTGAGATTTACTCTCTATTTTATCTAAAATACTCCTTTCTGTATAGAATTTTCCTTCACCATGAGCAATTGGTAGGTTAATCATCTCTGGCAAACCTTTTAACCAAATATTCTCTGATACCACTTTTAAGTAAACCCATCTATCTTCAAAACGGTCAGAATCATTATCAGTTAAAGTAACTTTCTGCTTAAAATCCAGGTCTGGCAGTATTCCGGTTTTTACTAGTACTTGAAAACCATTGCATATACCAAGTATTAAACCTCCCTTTTCGATAAAAGCTTTTAGCTGATCCTTCAACCAACAAAGAAGCTCTAAAGAAAATATTTTTCCAGCCCCTAAATCATCGCCATAGCTAAAACCTCCCGGTATACAAATTATCTGGTAATCAGACAACTTACTCTTCTCTTTTACATAGCTTATATGCTTGAGATCTGTCTTTGCCCCAGCCGAATTAAAAGCAAACTCAGTCTCTTTATCACAGTTAATGCCGGCAGTTCTGATTATCAAAGCGTTTGGTTTCATTTTAACGAAATTTTTTAAAAGTTTTTTTCCAAGACTCTCTTAAAACATCTATTTCTAAATTAGCTATCACTTTAGAATTTTTATTATGAACAACTACTCTTCTGTCTCCAGACACACAACCAATTAAGCCAAAGTTAACTTTAGCTAATTCTCCTTCAAAAGCATCTTTGTTATCTTTAGTAATCTCAACTAAAAATCTTGAAGGTGACTCTGAAAATAAAATCTCATAATCAAGTATGTTTCCCTCTTGAGGAGCCTCAGCTAAAAATATATTTGCGCCTTTCTTTGAACCTATGCACATCTCAGAAATTGCTACCGATAAACCACCTTCTGATAAATCATGGCAAGAAGCCACTAATCCTTTATCTATAGCACTACTAAGGTTAGTAAAGTTAGCCAATGCTTGCTCTTTATCTACTTTAGGAACCAATCCTTGATCTAAATTCAGGCTTCTAAAATATTCTGAACCGCCTAACTCAGGCTTTGTTTTGCCAATAATATATATAAGATTACCACTATTTTTAAAGCTACTAGTTATAACCTTTCTCCAGTTAGGAATTATTGACATCGCTGAGATAAGCAAAGTACCGGGAATAGATATGTGCTTATCTCCAACCATATATTCATTATAAAGGCTATCCTTACCTGAAATAAAAGGAACACCAAAGTAAGTAGAAAAATCATAACAAGCCTTTGACGCTCTCACTAGAGCCCCTAAAACAAGTTCATTCTGGGGTGAACCCCAGCTAAAATTATCAAGAATAAAAGTTTTATCTAACCTTCCACCAGTAGCAACTACATTTCTTAAGGCCTCATCTATGGCAGAAGCTGCCATCCAATAAGGATCAAAATCAGAATAAAAAGGATTAATCCCTAATCCTATGGCTACGCACTTATCACTTTTAAAATCAGGCCGCAAAATTGCCGCATCGTTCACGGCCTCATTATCTATACCATGAATAGCTTTAGTTACTGATCCAGCCTGGACCTCATGATCATACTCACGTAAAACCCAATCTTTGCAAGCAACATTGGGAGCAGAAAGCATTTGTTTAAAATCATCATCATAATTATCTTTTTCTTCTAACTTTTGATTATTCTCTGCCCTTTCTATCCAGACTGCTTTCTTGTCCAAGCGCGGTAGATTAAATATAAAATCCATATCTAGCTCGCCGACTTTATTACCTTCATAGCAAAGCACTAATTTTTTATTATCAGTAACTTTACCAACTACACTAATTTCTACATCTTCTTCTTTAAAAATTTCTTTTAATTCTTTGAGATTGCTTTGATCAGTAAAAAAAACCATCCGTTCTTGGGATTCAGATATCCAGACCTCAGTATAACTTAAACCTCGATATTTTAGAGGAACTTTATCTAAGTCTACTTTAACACCACACTCTTCTCCTAATTCAGTTATGGCGCTGCAGATTCCCCCAGCACCACAATCAGTTATGGCATTAAATAAATCTTTATCTCGTGCTCGCAAAATTGCTTCAGTTAATTTCTTCTCTTCAATAGGATTACCAACCTGAACAGCGCTAGTTAGGTTCACTGTATGTTCATCCAACTCTTTGGAAGAAAATGTTGCCCCATGAATACCATCCCGGCCAGTCTTTGCTCCGCAAAGAATAACTAAGTTCCCTGGCTTAGGGTATTTAAATGATTTCTCTTTAGGAAGAATGCCTAAGGTCCCACAATAAACTAAAGGATTACCTAGAAATCTCCGGTCGAAAAGAACTGCTCCAGCTACAGTAGGAATTCCCATGCGATTACCATAATCTCTTACTCCTTTTATAACTCCCTTCATCACTCTCTTCGGATGAAGTAAGCCTTTAGGTAAATCTTCATGTGAAATATCCCAAGGTGCAAAGCAAAATACATCAATAGAACCAAAGGGTTTAGCCCCACAACCAGTACCTAAAATATCTCTTATAACTCCTCCGATGCCGGTTGATGCCCCACCATAAGGTTCAAGGCTTGAAGGATGATTATGGGTTTCTACTTTAAAACAAATATTATTCTTATCATCAAACTCTACTACTCCTGAATTATCAGCAAACACTGACACACAATAAGGAGAATCTATGTCTTTGGTAGCTTTAAATACGGTTGACTTAAGAAGATTATCAATTGTCTCTTTTTTAATCAAGCCATTATTCTGATCTCTTTCCTCATATTCAATAATCCCCCGAAAAGTCTTATGGGCGCAATGCTCTGACCAAAGGGTAGCCATAGTTTCTAATTCACAATCAGTAGGATTTCTATTCAAACACTTAAAATAATTCTGAATTATCTTCATCTCATCAAGGCTCAAAGATAAACACCCATTATTGGAAATTTCAACAAGGTTATCATCATCTGCATTAAGGATATCTACATTCACTAATTCAAATTTATAATCACTTCCAGCAAACTCATCAAGAGTATTGATGTTTTTAGCTTTGTTATAATCCATTATATGTTCAATCAAAGGATTAAAGAGCAACTTTGGGGCTAAATAATTTATTTGATCCTGACTTAGGCCTTCAAATTCATAAAATTTAGCTATTCTTGCACTTTTAACATTTAAAGAAAGATCTCCTATAGCCTTCTCCAGGGATAGAGCTACAGAATCACAAACTCCGGCGTTATAAGCTATTAATATTTGATTTTGAGCAGGAGCTTTTTCAAATATACCTTTAGTTAAGGAATATTCTTCAATCACCGGGTCAATCAACAATTCATTAGCAATTTTTTCTATATCTTGAAGTTTGAAATCAGCATCTATAAGGTAGGCTTTTTTAGAATATACTTGAAATGATCCCTCTAACCCTAAATCTTTTATTTGCGAAAAGATTTTTGGACAAAATTCTTTCTGCTTAGGAAATACGTCTACTCTCCAAATCATATTATAAAAAAAAGGAAGGAAATTAGAATAATTTAAACCTTTTATAAATCTTATCTACGTTAACTAAATAAGTATAAGGGTCAAAAATCGCTTCTATTTCTGTTTTCTTTAAAAATTTTCCTAGCTCTTTTGAAGCTAGGGCTTCATCCCTAAAATTTGAACTCTTATTTATAACGCCTAAAGCCACTTTTTGCACAAGATCGTAGGCGGCCATTCGAGATAATCCTTTTTCCATAAGCTTAATAAGCACCTTCTGTGAATAAACAATACCGCGATTAAGCTCAATATTCTTTAGCATGCTCTTAGGATTAACCTTTAAATTTTTAATTACTTCTTTAAACTTTTGTAAACTATAGTCTACAGTTATTGTTGAATCAGGTATGATTACTCTTTCAACTGATGAGTGAGATATGTCTCGCTCATGCCAAAGATTTATATTCTCTGAAGCGGCTGCTGCGTTAGATCTTAATAGCCTGGCCAATCCACAAAGTCTTTCACAAATAATTGGATTTTGCTTATGAGGCATAGCGCTCGACCCTTTCTGGCCCTTATAAAAAGGTTCTTTTACCTCGTCAACTTCATTACGATGCAAATGTCTAATCTCCGTAGCAAAACGTTCAATAGTAGAACCAATCAAAGAAAGAATAAATAGGTAATAAGCGATTCTCTCCCGTGAAACTATCTGAGTAGAAATATTAGCTCTATTTATACCAATTTTTTTACAAATATAATCTTCAACTTTAGGCTGAAAATAAACAAATGTTCCTACTGCCCCTGAAACCTTACCGCAAGCAACATAGCTCAAACTTTCAGCTAAAATTCTACGCTCATGGTTTAAATCATTATAAAGATATAAAAATTTAAGACCAAAACTATAAATTTCAGCATGAACACCATGGGTTCGGCCCATACAAAGCGTATCTTTATACTTAATAGCTTTCTTTTTAACTTCTTCTAAGACTAAATCAAGATCTTTCAAAATAATCTTAGTAGCATCTTTTATCTGCCAAGCTAAGGTTGTATCAAGAAGATCAGACGAAGTCAAACCTATGTGTAAATATTGAGCTTTATCTCCAAGTTGACCAGAAATATGTTTTAAAAAAGCAATGATATCATGGTGAGTTTTCTCTTCAATCTTTCTTATCTTCTGAGGAGAAATTTTTACCTTACTAAAGGCCTTACTAACACCTTGAGGTATTCTCTTTTCCTTTTCTAAAGCTTCACAGAGCAAGGCTTCAATTCTTAAAAAACGTTCGAACTTCTCTTCGTCCTTCCAAATTTTACCAATTTCTTTAGGTGTATATCTTTCTACCACGTCACTCCTTCTTAATCTTACCTATCTTGTCAAAAATATATCTTATCATTAAGAGCATATATACTATCAAAACATAGCCAAAAAGTCAATTAAAATAGGCTATTTTTTCTTTTTTCCTGAAAAACTCTCAAGTTTATTTGGAAATTTACCATTTTTTACATCCTTAACGAAAAGATTGGTTGCCTTAATTATTTCTTGGGAAAGATCAGCATAAACCCTTACAAATCTAGGTTTCTTCTCTTTATAGAGACCAAGAAAATCATAGGTAACCAAAACTTGACCATCGCAATA
>JAGLSH010000031.1 GCA_023135855.1 Candidatus Omnitrophota bacterium | reverse complement strand
CTCCAATAAATAATTCAAATCTTTCCACTATAAAAGGATTGTCTTTTTTCTGTTTAGCTAAAGGGGAAGTCCAAGTAAAAAAATCAGTAATAAATGCCGGTTTATCAGCAGGATAATTCTTCTCAATTAGCTCCTCAGTTATATTAATAATTTGACTACGGCTTAAGCCTTTAGCCAATTTTAACTTTTTACTTATCTTCGCTAACATCTCATCTTGGGAGTCGCTATCTTCTATTCCAAATTCATCATGAAAAAGCTTAGCAAAAGAAATTCTTGGCCAAGGTGGAGTAAGATCTATTTTTTTTCCTTGGAATTCTAAGACTAATGAAGAATTCATCTGATTAGCTAAATAAGAAAATAAATCTTCACAGACTTTCATCATGTACCCATAATTTTCATAAGCGCAATATGCTTCCAGCATGGTAAACTCAGGATTATGCTTGGTAGAAACTCCTTCATTGCGAAAGCTCCTATTTATCTCATATATCCTCTCCATTCCCCCAACTAAAAGGCGCTTCAAATAAAGCTCAGGAGCGATTCTAAGATAAACCTCACTATCAGTAGCATTGTGAAAGGTTGAAAAAGGCCGGCCAGCTGCTCCGCCAGCAACTTGATGCAGCATTGGAGTCTCAACTTCCATATATTTAAGACCTTCGAAAAAATCTCTAGTCAGAGAAATTATTTTTGAACGTTTCACGAAAACATCTTTAACCTCAGGGTTAGATATCAAATCAAGATAACGCTGACGATACCTTACCTCTACATCTTTTAAACCATGCCACTTCTCCGGCAATGGTCTAAGAGCTTTAGATAAAAGTTTAATTTCACTAACTAATACTGTTGATTCACCAGTGCGAGTAGTAAATAGCTTGCCGCTAACACCGATAATATCTCCAACATCCATTTCCTTAAAAAGTTGATAAAGATCACCTAAAGCATTGGCTTGAGCATAAATCTGCATTTTCCCGGTATGATCACTAATATGAGCAAACCCAGATTTACCATGTTCACGCTTGGTAATTAGCCTTCCGGCAACCGATACCTCTTTTTCTACCTCAAAGCCATCTAGGATATCCTTGATAGTCAAAGGCTTAGGGAAATCAGTCACCTTAAAAGGAGAACCAAATTTCTCTGAAATTCTTTTTAATTTTTCTTCTGATTCCATAACTTAAAGATTATATATAATATATCTAATACTGTCAAATCAAATCCCTACTTACTAAATTACTCTAATTACTCTTTAAATAAATGACAATAAACGAAATGACCGGGTTCAACCTCTTTTCTTACAGATTCCTGGCTACACTCAGGTTTTTTAAATGAACATCTTGACAAAAAAGGACAGCCGCTGAGGCTGACAACATCCTCTTTTAAGTATTTTAGTTTCTGCTGGGAAGCTTCTTTTAATAATTTAGTATAAGGATGAAGCGGATTATTATAAATTGAATCCCGAGGACCATATTCCATAATTTTTCCCCGGTACATAATAAAACAATAATCAGATATTTTTTTTAGTAATTTAAGATTATGTGAAATAAATAAAAAGGTTACTTCTAACTCTTTTTGCAATTCACTTAATAGCTTCATAATTTTAGAAGCAGTTGTAACATCTAAGCTTGATGTTGGTTCATCAAGAATTACTAATGACGGACGATTAATAAGACTGCGAGCAATACAAACTCTTTGAATTTGTCCACCACTTAATTGTTGCGGTATCCTCTCCATTACATCATCTTCTAACTCAACTTCAGCTAAAGCTTTTTTAACAAGCTCTCGACCTTGGAGTTTATTTATTTTTTTGTTTGCCCCGGCCTTAGAGGGAAAAACTGTTAAAGCTTCATACAAAGAATAAAATATAGTGCACCGAGGATCAAGACTGGCAAAAGGATTTTGAAAAACAATCTGAATATCTCTTCGTGCCTCCTTCTGATTCCTTGGCAAGATTATATCTTTGCCATTAAAGTAAATCTTCCCTTGCTGAGGTTTATAAAATCCTAAAATTGTCTTAGCTAAAGTAGTCTTGCCGCAACCACTCTCACCGGCTAAAGAAGTTACTAGCCCTTTTTTTAAGAAAATATCTACCCCATCTAAAGCCTTGGTAGGCTTACCTTTATGTGAGAAGTGAACTGCTAAATTTTCTACAGTTAAAATTTTAGAATTCTCCATTATTTTATCCTTCTAGCTCTGAGAAAGAATCTAATAGACTCTTAGTATACTCATCTTCAGGGTTTTCAAACAACTCTTCTTTTGTTTTTACCTCTCTTACCTGACCCTGATAAAGAACTACTACCCGATCACATAAGGCTTTTACTAAATCAAGATTATGAGTGATAAAAATTATAGTTAGTTTATATTTATCTCTTAGCTCTTTGAATAAATGAACTATCTGACTTTCAATAGTTACATCTAAAGAACTTGTCGGTTCATCAGCAATTAATAGAGTTGGCTGCAAGGCTATAGCTACAGCAATAGCTACTCTCTGTAGTTGTCCACCACTTAATTGATGAGGATAACTTTTTAATATTCTTTTTTGGTCTCTAACTCTCGTCTTTTCTAAAGAATCAAATATAATTTTCTCTCTACTCTCTTTATTTTTTATTTTTAATTTACTTCGTAAGATTTCATTAAACTGATAACTTATACTTAAAACCGGATTAAAGGTGCTGGCCGGTTCCTGAAAAATTAAACCAATTTGGTTTCCTCTTAAAACTTCTGATTCTTTTTCTTTTGCTTTAAAAATATTTTTATGATTAAAAATTATTTCTCCTTGGGTTTTGCTGTTAAAAGGAAGAAGATTTAAAATTGAAAGAGCGAGTGTGCTTTTTCCGCTACCAGATTCACCAACTATACCTAGAATTTCACCTTCTTTGATTCCCCAACTAACCCTTTTTAAGGCATCAACATACTTAAGTTTACTTTTATAAGATACACTTAAATCTTTTACTTCTAAAATCATAATTCTTTAAAATTTGGCAAGTGGATGAGTTAATGAGTATACGGGTATTCTACCCATTGACCCTTTCACCCATCTACTCATTCACCTACAGCACTCTCCGCTTAGGATCCAAGATATCCCTTAAAGTATCCCCAAGCACATTAAAACAAACAACTGTAACCACTATAAACAACCCGGGAATTAAAATCCAGGGAAAAAGACGAATATTTACTATACCCATAGCTGCGCTTAATAAATTTCCCCAACTAGCTTCCGGCTCCTGAATTCCTAAGCCAATAAGACTTAGGCCAGCCTCTCCTAAAATATAAGCTGGAATACGCAAAACCACAGCCACTAAGGCATAGGAAAGTGTGTGAGGAAGAATATGGCGAATAATTATTTTAAAGTGGCTAAGGCCGATTGCTTTGGCAGCATAAACATATTCATTCTCACGTAAAGATATAGCCATCCCGCGAATAATCCGGGCTGTAGAAGCCCAACCAATAAATGAAAGAATAACTATAATCAAAAGATAAACTTGGGTTGAAGTTAAATTTGGAGGAAACGATGCTCGCAAAGCTAACATAAGATAAAAGGAAGGAATCATCATTATCATCTCACAAATACGCATAGTAAAATTGTCTATCCTCCCTCCAAAGTATCCGGACAGCCCTCCAACAATTAAACCAATAAATAATGATATTGCCGCGCCAATTAATCCTATAGAAAGTGAAATTCTTCCTCCATAAAGAATACGGGTAAAAATATCTCTCCCCTTTAAATCTGCTCCTAAGAGATATATCTTTCCTTCTCCAACACCGAATAGATGCCGATCAGTCTCCCATAATCCTAAAAACTTATATTTAAAGCCTTTAGTAAAAACTTTAATTGGATAAATTATAGTTTTATCTTCCTGATAGATTCTCTGATAATATTCATTAATCTCATAAGTCTGACCATAAATAAAAGGCCCAAATTGTTTTTTCTCTAAGTTCACTAAATGTATTTTTGTTGGCGGAGCATAAGAATACATAACATCATCGCCATCATAAGGATAGGGAGCAAAAAAAGGAGCAAAAATTACTGCAAAATAAAGCAAAAGCAAGACAAACAAAGCTATTCGGCCCGGTTTATTGCTTATTATTTGTTTTAGAATATCCATAGTTTAAGTTTTCTCATATCTTATTCTTGGGTCAAAGTAAGCTAAGAGAATATCAGCAACTAAATTACCTAAAATAAGTAAAGCTCCTCCAGCTAAAACTGAACCCATAACTAAATATATATCTTGAGAACGCACGGCTTCTAGAGTTACTACTCCTAATCCCGGCCAACCAATAATAATCTCAACTAAAGCGGCTCCGCTAAGAAGAGCTGAAAATTGATAACCAAAAATAGTAATCATCGGGTTTAGAGCATTCTTTAAGGCGTGAATATAAAGTATTCTTACCTTAGGAAGTCCTCTAGCTTTTGCTCCTAAAATATAAGGAGAACCTAAAACCTCAAGAAGATTTGCTCTCATTATTCTTTGTAAAACACAAATACTTCCTATTGAAAGAACTAAAGTAGGAATAATTAAATGCTTTCCAATATCAATTATCTTGCCAAGAAAGCTAAACTCCTCAAATCTTATTGAACGCATTCCTCCCAAAGGAAGCCAGCCAGTAAAAGTAGCTAAATAAAGAAGTATAAAAGCTAAGAAAAAAGAAGGAGCAGATATTCCTAAGTAAGAAAAAAAAGATAAAAATTTATCAATAAATTTATTTCGTTTTAAAGCCGCTATCACCCCCAAGGGAATAACAAATATCCAAGTAAAAATAAGTGCTGATAATGAAAGTATAAAAGTATTAAAGAGGCGGGACGATACAACATCAAAAACTTTAGCCTTAAAAGAAAAAGAATAGCCAAAATCACCCCTTAGAATGTTCTTTAGCCATGCAAAGTATTGAACCATAAGAGGTTTATCAAGATGAAACTTTTGCTCATAAAGCTTTATAGACTCTTGAGAAACTTGAGGATTTAATCTTAATTTATCTAGGAAATCTCCGGGAGCAATTTGGATAAAAAGGAAAGTAAGGAAAGTTATCCCTAAAAGTAAGGGTAAAGAAAAAGCTAATCTTTTTAAGATAAAACGACCCATAAGTAATCAGTGAGGAGCATCCCCTTACTAAAGCTTCGGGGAGCTGAAGCGTTTATACAACCATTGCTAAAGGAAAAACTGCCGGCTTATGAAACTTTATTCCTGCCTGCCATTCATCAGGAGTCTTCTTACACCAACGCACAATTCCTTTTAATGACAAAGGATTATCTTTTTTAGTGCAAAGATTTATATGCACAAAAGTACCACTAGGCAAATCTTCAGAAAGAGTTAAACCTGCTCCGGACTTTCCTATATCATGGCATTTAATACCTATAGTTGGATTAGTATTGCTAACGCATGAACCTAATGCCGTACAAGGATATCTTTCAAATTGTCTTTTTTCTTTAACCATGTTTGCCATCACCTTTATTTTATCACAGTTTTTATTTTTTTCTACCTTTATTAGCTATCTTGCCACCAAATTTTCTTTCTTAATTGATCACCAAAATTCTTATCAAGATAGACGAGAACTCTTGCTCTATCTATTTCTCTTATCTTAATAAAAGATATACCACAAGTAGGGATAGCGCCTGTTCTTTTTGTCCAAACTACCTTACCTAAAATATAAATTTCACTAAATTCTCCAGGAATATTAACAGTTAGTTTTATATCTTCTCCAACCAAAGGAACGCTTGCTGAACCTACCCTAATGCCTTTTAAACTTAAATCTAATATCTTTGCTTCCCAAACTCTATTAGAATTTAGTAAAGCAAAATCTAAAGGTATATCTACCTCCCAACGATGCCCCATTCTGGTTTGTTCTTTTCTCTCCTCAACCATTGCTTCCCTTCTCTCTTCCATCGTCCTTTCCATCCCAATCACCTCTTTTTTGGTTGAGATCTGATCTCAACCACTCCTTCTACAAAACCGCCAACTCCTGGCAACTTTTGAGAAGCTTTGACTGTATAATCAAAAAACACATCTAGAGCCCCTAAATTATCTCCAGTCTCTAATTTGCTCATTCATCAACAAACTTTGCTTCAGCTTCCCAAGGAATAGATGGTATTAAACTTTCTAATACTCTTTCATCCTGTCATCGTTGGTTTAGGATTCGCCTAAACCGCCCTTTTCCCCACTCCAGGAGTAAATATTTTGGTTGAGGTCAATCCTCAACCAGTTTTTTACAAAATTAATCCATAAAATAAGTGCCTATAAATAACGCAAGGTATTTTAGAAACAAAGGGCAAACAAAAGCCGCTATAATAACTATAATCGGTATCTTGAAAGAAAGTTTTACATCTTTATCATTAAATACGATAGTGTAAACTATTATTCGCAAATTCCAAAAAACGTTTATTTGACAGATAAATAAAAACGGCATATCCTCAAAAGGTAGTGTTACCAAATACTAACCTTTTTTAACAAGGAGAATATGCCGTATGAGACCAGTTAATTTCTCTAAGGATAAGTTACCAGTACAATGGAAATATGTAAATAGTAATTTTAAACAAATGGGATTATGGGAATTAGTGGAAAAAAGAGTAAAAAGGACAATAAAAGGAACTATTGAAACTATGATTTGGGAAGAGTACGATATCGCCTTAGCTAGGAAGAAACATCAGCGGTTAAAAAACAATTATGGCTATCGCAGTGGATCATACAAAAGGAGTCTATCAACAACACATGGACGCATAGACAACTTGTGTATGCCAAAATCAAAAGGCATACGGATAAAATATAATAGCTTGCAGGCATATCAGCGTCGTCAGCCTGAATTTGACGAGCACATACTTAAAGCCATGATATTGGGATTGACTGGCCGCAAGCAAAAGAAGTTTTTTCAATCGTTTATTGGTGATAGCGTGTCTCATACAATAGCTTTGAAGATAATGAACAAGATATCATATCTAGTAAATCATTACCGGAATATGTCTCTGTCCGATGAATATGAGTACTTATACTTAGATGCCATATGGGTACATGTAAAGGAGCTAAATATCAAAAGCAGGCCTGTTTTGGTAGCTTTAGGAGTAAAATCTGACGGCAGTAAACATATATTAAGTTTTAAATTAGCTAAATCTGAATCTGAGGCAGAATGGATAGGGTTAATTAATGATCTATACCGGAGAGGTCTAAAAGGTTTTAATCTAAGCCTAATAATATCAGATAATTGTTTAGGATTAAAAAGCGCTATAGACTACGTGTATCCTTATGTTGTTTTACAATTATGCACAGTACATAAATTACGCAATATCTTAAGTAAAATACGCAATAAGAATCAAAACCGTAAAAAAGTTATGCGTCAGGCTTGTAAAATATTTAGATCTAAGACAAAACAGGAAGCTATCAATCGATACAATAGATTCTTAAAGGAGTGGAAAGATAAAGAGCCTGGCGCAGTCAAAACAATGAAAAGAAATATTGAGTATTATTTTACATATTTTAATTTTCCAGCTGATAAACGAAAGACTTTAAAGTCAACCAATCCTTTGGAACGAATAAACCGAGAACTGCGTAAAATAAGCCGTAGGTACGGCTACTTCCAAAATCAACGTAGTTTAGATATATTCACGTATTTAACCCTTAAAGAAGAAGGGCTTATTATAGATAGGACTTTTGAGGCTATGCCTGGTACAAAATATAAAAACGCTTCTTTGGAATTTGCGAATAAATCTTGACACTACT
>JAGLSH010000030.1 GCA_023135855.1 Candidatus Omnitrophota bacterium | reverse complement strand
TTGCTTTTTAACCAAAGCTCTTATATTATTGTCTATTCTAGCAACTTCCTTAACCAATCTCTTACCATCAAGTAAACCTTCAATATCTGAAAGAATTATCAATTGTTGGGCTCCAATTAAATCAGATACCTTTGCTGAAAGACGATCATTATCGCCGATGCCAATCTCCTCATGAGATACAACATCATTCTCATTTATTATCGGTATAATATTGATTGCTAAAAGCTCTACAATTGTTTTAGAAATATTTATATAGCGCTGGCGAATATCAAAATCATCCCAAGTAAGAAGAATTTGGGCACAATTACGTTTATATTTTTTAAACTTATTATTAAACATATCCATTAATATAATTTGCCCTAAAGAAGATATGGCCATAAGAGTATGTATACTCTTCGGTCTTTTCTTTAATTTAAGTTGGTTTAGACCACAAGCAATTGCCCCTGAACTAACTAAAATAACCTTATAACCTTTTTTCTCAACTAAAAGAATATCTTTGACTAGCTGCAAAACTAAACTTGAATCCAGCTTACCTTTGGGAGCGATAACACTGCTACCAATCTTTACTACTATTTTTTTTGCACCTTTTCCCATTTTATACTTATAACTCCGTCTTCTTTAATCCTTTAACTATCTTTTTTTTAAGCTTCTCAATTGCCTCAGAATTATTTATTGATATTTTCAAAACCTCTTTTCTAGTCTTCTTATTATCTATTGTATCAACTTTAGTCAACAAGTAAAAAATTTTTTTTGTCTTTAACAAAGACTCATCAAACCCTGCAATCTCTTTCTCCAGACTCAAAAAATCATCCTGTTTGGATGTTTCATCCTTTAATAATAAAAGTATTTTACTACGAAAAATATGCCTTAAAAATACATTTTCTGCTAAACGTTGAAAATCTTTACTCTTCTTAAAAGGTGGTGTATCTAGAATAACAAATCTTTCAAATCCACAATCGCTATTAGCCCAAAAACAAGAAGTAGTAGTAAAAGCATACTCTGCTACTTTTCGACTTTGTCCAGTTAAAGCATTAAAAAGAGATGTCTTTCCGCTATTGCCAAGCCCTAAAACAGCTACATCATTAGGAATGCGATAATCTAGATTTACTTCTTTCTCTTGAGAACCTTCAGCCGGGATAGGAGCATGCTTGCTATTGCCCCTACCGCCTCTTCCACCTCTACATGCCAAAAATTCTGACCCCTCACCAATTAAATCAGCAATTACTTTACCGTTTTCCAAAACTCTGGTTCCGGAAGGAACATTGACAATTAAGTCTTTGCCGTCTCTTCCGCTTTGTTTTCTAGACCGGCCACTATCACCAGAGGAAGCAATAAACTTCTTATTACCTTTAAATTTACTTAAATCATAAAGATGAAGACTAACTTTTAAAATAACATTTCCGCCCTTACCTCCATCTCCGCCGGAATCAATCATTTTACGCGACGACATTTTGGTTGAAGCTAGACTCCCTTCCCCACCTTTGCCTGAACGAAGATAAATTGTTACTTTATCAATTATCACTTTGATGAACTTTGAGAAGGCGATGAAACGATGCGAGTAATCTTAATAGCAGTGTAAATTTGACGATGTCCTCTTGTTATGCGATATTTTTTTCTGCGCTTGTACTTGAAAACAATAATCTTTTTGCCTTTCTTCTCCTCCACTATTTGGGCTTCTACCTTTGCATTATCAACATAAGGAGTCCCGATTTTTATTTTTTTGCTATCAGCTAGAACAAGAACCTTGTCGAAAACGATTTTGTCCTTCTCATCCTTTATTCTTTGGACTTCTAAACAATCGCCTTTTTCGACTAAATACTGTTTTTTATTGATTTCAACTACTGCTAACATAGATAAGATACTAACATATTGACTAAAATGCGTCAAGCCCTAAAAAAAAGAGTGAAAATCAAAAAAAAGACACACCTTATTTACTATCAAATCTAATAAACAAGATGTGTCTTTGTTGAATTTATCTAAGTCTAGCTTTAATATCTAGGGCCTCTATCCTGATCAAATCCCTGTTTAGGTGGTCTAGCTTTATTTACTTTCAAAGCTCTTCCCTCTAACTCTTGACCATCTAAAGCTTCAACTGCCTTCTGAAGCTCTTCATCTGTTTCAAAAGATGCAAACCCAAAACCTTTAGATCTACCGGTATACTTATCTTTTATTACTTTTACTTCTTTTGACTGAATACCTTTCCCGTCGATAAAACTTTTTAGTATATCTTCATCCACGCCGTATTCTAAATTACCTACGTAAGCTTTATTTTCTTCACTCATTTTTACCCTCACCTTTTTATTCTTTACAATTTTCTTCCAATATAAACCCTTAAACCCTTAATTTCTATATCTCTATTCATCCCCCCTCTTTAAATGATTACTGGCCTGAAGAAAATAAGCACAACACCATGTATACTCATCTCCTTCTATTGTCTAATTCTATTATATAAAATTTTCAAGAATATACAATTTAAAAATTTAGACTTTGAATTATTTAACTTGTTCAACTGATTTTACTTCTGGAACTGCTTCTTTCAATCTTTGCTCTATACCAATTTTAAGAGTATGAGTGCTCATTGGACAACACCCGCAAGCACCAGTTAATCGTACCCTGACTATTCCATCTTCGGTAACATCAACTAGTTCTACATTGCCACCATCAGCTTGCAAAGCTGGTCTTATTTCCTCTAATGCTTTTTCGATTTTTTCTCTCATCTTTACCTCCTCAATGAGACTTACATTTTTTCGCAGAAAAAAATGTTTAGTCGAATTGCCCCGAGGAAATCAAAGATTTCCCGGGACTAAGTCCCTGAAATTTCTCCGAAATTTCTAGGGGATCCCGATGAGCGTTGAAAAATTATGGAACACAATTTTTCAACATCTTCTGCGAATCAGGATATTTTACTTAACTATTTTCTTAACTACCCGAACAGCTTCAACGCTATCGCTAGCATACTCAGCGCCTAGAAATCTAGCAAAACTTCTAGTCACTACAGCACCACCAACCATAAACCTACAATTTAACCCTTCTTTCTTTGCCTTGTCAATAACTTCCTTAATGTTGACCATTGTATTAGTCATCAAAGAAGAAAGTCCTATTATTGAAGTTTTATGACGTTTAATTTCCCTAATTATTTTTTCTGATGAAACATCTTTACCTAAATCAACAACATCAAACCCATGATTCTTTAACATAAGAGCTACAATATTCTTACCAATATCATGAATATCACCCTTTACTGTAGCTAAAAGGACAACTGTTTTCTTACCTTTTTTAAAATCATCATTCTCAAGATACGGTTGAAGTTCTTTAAAAGCCATCTTCATAGCCTCAGCGCTGGCAATAAGTTGAGGTAAAAAGTATTCTTTTTTATCGAATAATTCTCCTACCTTCTCAATAGCGGGAATCATTACCTTATGCACAAAAACATTAGCCTCGCGTCCAGAAGATATAGCTTCTTTTATAAACCCTTTTATATCTTCTCTGTTACCTCCAATAATAGCTTGTGAAACTTTATCTTCTATTGAAAGCAAAACGCCAACTTCTTTTTTCTCTTTTTGCGCCCTACTAAAATAAGCTAGAAAAGCTTTAGCATCTTTATCTTTGCCCAGTAGTAAGTTTTCAGCCAATTTTGAATATTTAGCCTTTAATTTTGATGAATGAGCAATAGCTAAACTCAAGCCAGCTCCTTTAGCTAAAGTTAAAAAGGTCGTATTAATCAATGTCCTTTTAGGTAAGCCAAAAGAAATATTAGAAAGCCCGACAACGCTATTACACTTAATGCTTTTAGAAATCCAAGATATAGTTTTTAAAGTCTCTATTGCTGCTTTAGGCTGTGAAGATACGGCCATCGCCATTGCATCAATAATAATATCATCTTTAGAGAATCCATATTTTTTTGCTTCTTTAAGAAGATCTAAAATAATTTTCTTTCTTTCACCAAAAGTATGAGGTAAACTCCTACCCTTTAAGGGGAGAAGAACAAACATTGCTCCATATTTAGCAGCCAATGAAAATAATTTTTTGAACTTATCTTTTTCTCCACTTATAGAATTAATTAAAGCTCTCCCCGGATAAATTCGTAAAGCAGCTTCTACTGCCTCAACTCTTGAAGAATCAATAACTAAAGGTAGGCTAGAATCAACTGATAACGTCTTAATAACATTTTTAAGAGTTTTGACTTCATCTATGCCGGCAACTCCAACATTGACATCTAGAAGTAATGACCCGGTTTTCTTCTGCTCCTTGGCTAAGTGACGAATCAGAGAAGTTTTGCCTTGGTGTAATTCTTTCTGCAAAGCTTTCTTGCCGGTAGGATTAATTTCTTCACCAATAACAGTAAAATATTTTCTACCTTTAAGAATAACACTGCTCCTGGCAGAACTTAGCACACTATAAGTCTTCTTTGATAATCCCACTGGCTTTAAACTAGAAACTTTTCTTTTTACCTTTTTTATATGTTCCGGCGTAGTGCCACAACATCCTCCTAGCAAGCTTACTCCGGCTGAAACTAAACTCCTCGAAAAATGAGCAAACTCCTCAGGACTCATATCAAAAAAAGTTTTACCTTTCACTAATTTTGGCATACCAGCATTAGGTTTTGCTATTAGAGGAACTTTAGCATAAGGTTTCATTGCTTTAATAAACTTAACCATTTGCCTAGGGCCAGCCGAACAATTGCAGCCAATAGCATCAGCACCTAAGCTTTGTAAAATATTTAAGGCTGTTAGAGGGTCAGTCCCATTAAGCGTACGCCCGTCTGATTCATAGGTCATTGTTGCCATAGTAAATTTATTAGTAAGTTCTCTTACTGCGATAAGAGCAGCTCTGGCTTCTTGTATATCCATCATAGTTTCAATAACAAAAAGATCTACATCTGCTAAAAGTAAACCTTTTACCTGCTCTTTGAAAACATCAACTGCTTCTTCAAATTTAAGTGATCCAAAAGGTTCTATGAATTTACCTGTAGGGCCAATATCACCAGCTACTAAGGTTTTACTTCCCACAGCTTCCTTAGCAATAAGGGCTAGCTTTTTATTAACTTTACCAACATTATAATTACCATAGGAAGCAAGCTTAATCCTATTAGCACCAAAGGTAGAAGTATAAATTATGTCTGCTCCAGCTTTTTCATAGTCAGCATGAACTGCTGAGATAACTTTAGGATTTTCAAGAGACCAAATCTCAGGAGATACTCCATTAGGCATACCTCTTCTTTGCAACTGTGTCCCAGTGGCTCCATCAAGAATTAAAATTTTTTTTCTTAAAAGATTTTTTCCTTTTTTCATTTATTTTTATTCCTTATCTTCCTGTTTAAACCCAATTCCAGAAATTGCTGTAACTGACTTCTCAGGAATAAGCATATAATTATCACTCAAGCTAATTCCCAATTGTTCTAATTTTAGAAAATCATAAATAATCTTTTGATTTTCTAGTGAAAAATCCCCATAACCAGCAGAAAAACGTCTTGAAGTTAGTTGTTTATTTTCTCTAGAAAGCTGCCGGTTAAAATAATTAATAATCCAGCTAAGCGCGCTATCAGTCATCTCACTAGCTACAGCATCAAAAACTACAGCTGCAGTTATGTCTTTACCAGCAGAGTCTTCTGATACTACTTTAGCTATTTTTGCACCAGAAGTAGCTGCCATCAAAAGCACCTCTTGGGAATTAGCCAAAAATTCTGCCAAAGCTTCACTTCCAAAGCTAATATCTTCAGTAAGTATAATTTTAGAATCAACTACTTCTTTTATAGGAAGTATCACTCCCACACCTTTTAATTCAATAATTTCCAAGGCTCCTTCAATGTAGTCTTCAACTTCCTCCCTTTGCTTATCACTAAGCTTAGTTACACCTTTAGCATAGCCAAGACGGCTATATATTCTGTCTTTTGGCGTTGAAATAGTTATTGGATTAAAATATTCTATTTTCATTCTCTTTAAAATTATTATTCTCTCCTAAAAACTAGGTACTGGTTGCCCCGTCTGGACTCGAACCAGAAACAACTGATCCAGAATCAGCCGTGTTACCGATTACACCACGGGGCAGGTCGCTATTATTGTAGTATTTTCAACAGATTCTGGCAAGTATAATTTCAAAATGGTTGAGATCAGATCTCAACCATTTTGACTATAGTATTGAATATTATATCTTTATTTGCTATCCCTTACCGTTGCATTAGCTAAATGATGTAACTCAGAATTTGCTAAAGCAAGAACCTTCTTCTTAACTACCCGAGAAAAGTACTCTCTTTCTGTTTTGTTCATTTTCTCGCCTCTAAATTTCTTTAAAAAAAGTTCTTTTTGCTTAGATGTAAAAAGTTGCGACATCGCATATTCCAAAGATAAATTATCTCTCCGAACTCTTAAATCGTTAACACTTACATCATCTTTTTCAAAATAATTATTAAAAACATTTTTCATTCTTTCTAAATTTAGTCTTCGTTCAAACACTACAACGTCTTGATTTTTTTCAAAACATTCGAGGAAAGAGTTAAATGTTTCCTTATCTGAATTCGAAAATACCGATTGGCTAAAAAGATTACTCGCCCACCCAAATTTTAAATGTAAATATTTATAAAAAGCAAGTGATACAAAAACGAGATCCTTAAACAATTGACCATAGAAATTATTTTCTAGCATTCTAGCAACTTCCCTGTAACTAAATTCATTTCTCTTGCTAGCATTAACTAATAAAAGAGGGAAGCTTTCCCACAAACGAACATTTTTACTTTTTACTGTATCAGAGAGCGCTTTGTTTACATCAAGATACTCCTCTGTCTGAAATAAAGGTAGCCCTAAACTAGCTAATTGCTTTAATAATTCTTTATCTTCCATATATTCCTTCTTTCATGACTAATCGTAGGAATGAATCTAAATTTCTATTCACTCTCTCTTGCGCAATTTCATACGAAGAAGTTTCTAGAAAGTGCTTTTTTAATACTCCTAAATCAATATCTTCACTCTTGAATTTGACCAAACTTAAACAATCTTCAAAATCAACTCCTGTGCCCCTAAATAATTTACTTACAATGATATCATAGTAGTTCAATATTCCGACATATATATAAGTAAATTCTTTGAGTGGTATATTCTTGCCTTTTTCAAGAGGCGATTCTAATAATTCCGTTGTATGCACTTTATTGCCTTTGAATAAATCAAAAGTATATTCTTCACCTCTACTCCAGCCTACACCACTGATGTTTCTATATCCTAGGTTTTTTAAATTATTAATCAAATAATCATATTCTTTCTCTATGGGAATAATAAAATCAACATCTTTAGTTGAATCCTTTGCTCCTATTAAAGTTAACGCTGTCCCCCCACACGCTATTAAATGGACTTTTTTCTTTAAGAAACTATTCCACATACTTATATTCGCTAACAACCCCTCTTTGTTTAATCTATATTCCATAAGACAATTTGTGTTTATGTATACAATGAATTGTACAGATTAATACAATTGTTTGTACTACTTTATACAATTTAAATATACAACATATATACAGGTTTGTCAAATTATTAATCCTTTCGCACAATATATTATCATGGCTTAGAAT
Source organism: Candidatus Omnitrophota bacterium (assembly GCA_023135855.1). GTDB lineage: Bacteria > Omnitrophota > Gorgyraeia > Duberdicusellales > 4484-171 > Susulua. Next base: position 154 of record JAGLSH010000030.1, on the reverse strand, counting down.
CAGCCGTGTTGCCGATTATTTCAATCCTGTACCGAGTTTTGCTCTGGTGCAGGGCGCCCCACGGAACATGTCGCTATTATTGTAGTATTTTCAACAGATTCTGGCAAGTATAATTTCAAAAACTAACTCTTATGGTGAATTGTAACTCATATTG
>JAGLSH010000003.1 GCA_023135855.1 Candidatus Omnitrophota bacterium | reverse complement strand
TTTGAGTATATTGATTTAGAGGATTTATTGAATAAAGGCAAGGGTGAGCAATTATCGCTTATTTTTCTTGATAGAGTGTTTGACCCTCAAAATTTAGGGGCGATAATTCGCACTACTGCTTGTTTTGGTAAATTCGCAGTGGTTATTCCTAAGCATAAAGCTTGTGAAGTAAATGAAACAGTCTTACATGTTGCTTCTGGAGGAGAAAATTATACTTCAGTAGTTATGGTTTCTAATCTTACTAATGCTTTGCTTGCAGCAAAGAAAAAAGGGTGGTGGATTGTTGGCACAGCAACTGAAGGAGGTGAAGATATTAGTAATATTAGCTTACCTTTCCCCTTATGCTTTGTCTTAGGTTCTGAAGGCAAAGGAATGAGATATGGCATTGAAAAACATCTTGATATTAAGACTCATATTCCGATGCGAGGAGCACCGCTTTCTTTTAATGTAGCTATTTCTTGTTCTATTTTTTGCTATCAGATAGTGAAACAACTAGAAAGCCACAGCAAGTAGACGATTGCCTGAGATAGAGAGTGGTTTTTGACAAAAAATATAAAATATGCTATATTTAATTATCGCGTTATTTACTTAATAAATACCATATGAAAGGACAAAGAAAAAAAATTAATTCCAGAAACAGCTTTCCTAGAAAGCTGTTTTTTTATTTTTAAGAAAGATATGAGTAAAGAAAAGTTAAGCAAAGAAGCAATTAAAGAGCTGGAGAACTTGCGTCAAGAGGTCGCTGAATTTGGGGTAATGAAGCGGCAATATGAATGGTCTGAGAAAAGACTGTCTGAAGAGAAGGAACTGGCACAAAATTATCTTGACATCGCCGGAGTAATGATAGTGCTTATTGATAAGACAGGTAAGGTAGTACTAATAAATAAAAAAGGCGCTGAAATTCTAGGATATTCTCAAAAAGAGATTATTGGTAAAGAGTGGTTTAGTAATTTTGTTTCCGGGGAAATTAAGGATGAAATTAAAAATATTTTTTTAAAGATTATTTCCGGAGAAAAAAAGTTTGTTGAATATTATGAGAATTCGATTTTGACGAAAAAAAGAGAGGAGCGGATAATCTCTTGGCATAATGCTGCCATTAAGAATGATCAAGGAGAAATAATTGCTAGTTTAAGTTCAGGAGAAGATATTACTCAGCGAAGATTAATGGAAAGAAGATTAGATAAGTTGAATAAGTGTTTTTTGAGTTTTGGAATTGAACCCGAGAAAAATATTAATAAATTAGTTGTTTTGTGTGGAGAGATTTTAGGGGCAACCTGCGCTTTGTATAATCGTCTTGGAGATGGAGAAATGCTTTGTGCTGTTGGGCAATGGCATGTACCGCCAGATTATAAAACTATAGACAAAATTAAGGGTCATATTTGCTATGATCTGATTAAGCAAGATAATAAAATTTTCTATGTTCGTAATCTAGATAAGACTATATATGCTAAAACTGATTTAAATGTAAATAAATATAAGCTTAAGACTTATCTTGGTGCAGCTGTCAAGCTGGGGAATATTTCTCTTGGTTCTTTATGTGTTGTTTATCAAAATGATTTTATTCCCACTGAAGATGATAAGAATTTAATTAAAATAATTGCTTCGGCTATTGGAATTGAGGAGGAACGCAGGCATACTCATGAGGCTGAGAAACAAAATTTAGAACTTTATCGAGTTCTCACTAAAGCTTCTCCAGATGGGGTTGCTTTTATTGATTTAGATGGAAAATTCGCAATGGTTAATCAACAGGCTGTAAAATTACATGGATTTACTTCTAAAGAAGAGATGATTGGTAAAAGCATTTTAGATTTTGTTCTTAACCAGAGGAAAAAAGAAATAAAGGAAGACTTAAAAAAACTTCAGAAGACTGGAGAAAACATAAGTTTTGAAACTACACTTTTTAGAAAAGATGGAAGTTCTTTTATTGGAGCCATAAGTTGTTCGTTGTTAAATGATGTCAGAGGTAACCCTAAAGCTTTTGTTAGCACGTTAAGAGATATTACTAAACAAAAGAAGGCTGAGGAAGAGTTATCAATTACTAAATTTGTTTTTGATAATATGGCTGATGCTGCTCTTTGGGTTGATGCTGGCGGGCAAATTTCTTATGTGAATAGTGCCGCTTGTAAACTTTTAGGTTATTCTTATAAAGAGCTGTCAGCAATGAAGATATTTGACATTGATGCCAAATTTACTCCTCAGACTTGGCCAAAGCGTTGGAAAGTAATGAAAAAAGATAGGATTGGAAAAACCGAGACCAATTTTATTACTAGAGAAGGTAAGCAATTTCCTGTAGAAATTCATGGTAAATATATGGAATATGATGGACAGAAGTATGTTTGTGCTATTGTTAGAGATATAACTGAGCGGTGGAGAATAGAGAGAGCCTTGAGAAGAGCTGAGGAAGAGAAGACTGGAATTTTAGATAGTTTGTCTGAAATGGTTGTCTATTATGGTAAAGACATGATGATTCTTTGGGCTAATAAAGCTGCCGGAGTTTCTAAAAATTTAAGTCCTGTAGAACTAGTAGGGAAGCGATGTTGTGATGTGTGGCATAAACGTAAAACATTTTGCGAAAATTGTCCGGTAGTAAGAGTATTTAAAACTGGCAACTATCATGAAGCAGAGATGACTTTGCCAGATGATAGGATTTGGTTTTTAAGGGCTCATCCAATTAAAGATTTAGAGGGAAATGTTTCCGGCGTGGTTGAAATTATATCCGACATTACTATTAAGAAAAAAATAGAACATGAACATAGACAAAACATTAATAAGTCTCATAGAATTTTAGAGGAAACAGTTATTGCTTTAGCAGCAACAGCTGAGAGAAAGGATCCTTATACAGCTGGGCATCAGAGAAGAGTAGCACGCTTAGCTTGTACAATAGCTGAAGAAATGAAGCTAGATAAGGATAAGATTGAAGGTATACGTATGGCTTCTATTATTCATGATGTTGGGAAAGTCTATGTACCGGCAGAGATGCTTAGTAAACCTAGTAAATTAAGTGAGCTAGAGTTTAGCATAATAAAGACTCATCCTCAGATTGGTTATGATATTTTAAAACCGGTAGAATTTCCTTGGCCGATTGCCATGATTGTATTCCAACATCACGAAAAACTGGATGGTTCAGGATACCCTAAAGGAATTTCTAGTAAAGATATTTTAATTGAGACAAAAGTTTTAACCGTTGCTGACGTTGTTGAAGCTATGGCCTCTTACCGTCCTTATCGAGCAGCTTTAGGTATAGGGAAGGCTCTTGCTGAAATTAAAAAGAATAAAGGTATTCTTTATGATAAGCAAGTAGTAAATGCTTGCATTGATATTTTCAAGAAAAAGCAATTTAAGCTTGAATAAAATAAGTTCCTCCTTATAAACTTTTAATTTTAGATAGGTAAGCCTTGATTATCTCTAGATTTTATTATATGATTGAAGTAATATGAGGCTTCGATTTATAATAATAAGTTGCTGGATCTTATTTTTTGTGTCGGGGTGTTTTTTCTTGCCTGAGAGTTTGAAAACTTTAAAAAGTGTTGGTGATAGTCAAAATGAAATTGGAGCTTACTTAGATGAACAGATTAAACTTTTTAATAAGTTGGTTATTGATTTAGAAAATGAAGACTTAGAACCTGGCATTTCCAAAAAAGGCTTTATCAGCATTTATGGTGAACCTATATTATCTAAAAAAGTAACCGAGCCTCCAGAAGGAGTAAGACTTCTTTATCGCCATCCTACAGAGTACTTCAAATCCGATCGAGTATACTTTTATTTTAATCAAGAAGAAAATTTAGTTTATTGGGAGTATAAATACCATAAGAACGATTCTTAGTTATAAGAGTACTTTAAGAATAGAAGACAATTTATTAATTGATTTTAATACATTTAGGCGTATATTAAACATATTGAGATAATTAAGGAGGATAAATGTTTAATTTCCCTATGTTTGCTATAATAATTTCTATTGGTTTTCTAGTGGTCTTAGTAATAGCACTCTCTGCTATTACTAAATTATTAAAGCTGGTGAATAAAATACATAAAAAATAAATTGGTGATAGTGAGTAGGGGTATTAAAAAATAAGGAGGTATCAGATGGCAGGTGTAAACGCGGCTTTAGATATTATGGCTGGTATAGGACAAATGGTTGTTATTTTGGTATTGGCAGTAGTACTTTACAGAATAGGCAAATTTGTAGATGCTCTTTCCGAGATGATTAAAAAAGGTTAATTGATGAACCCCGCTGTTCTATTTTTGTGGAATGGCGGGGTATTAATTTGAGGGAGGCAAAATGAGAAAAGTATTCATTATTGTCAGTGTCTTAATAATTTTTCTTACTTTAAATCTTTATGCTAAAGAGATAAATCAAGCGGATAATGAATTACGGAAAGATTATCTTAGTAAAGGCCTTGCCCTTGATGATGCTAAAGAATATAAAAAAGCCATAGCTATATATTCAAAGGCTATTCGCCTAGCTCCTAGTGATTCAGCATCAGCTGAAGTTTATTTTAATCGAGGTTGCTCTTACGTTTATTTAAAAAAGAATAGCAAAGCTATATCTGATTATAATAAGGCGATTAAATTATCTGCCTCACCTAATGATGCTTATTATTATTGCCGAGGGATATTATATTATAATAAGCGTAATTATCTTATGGCTATAAAAGATTTTAATAGGGTTATTGAATTAATTCCTGAATCTGAAGCTGGCACTGCCTATTATTATCGTGGGGCAATATATCATAAACAAAATAACTATTACGAGGCGATAGATAACTTTAATAAAGCTATTGAAATTGATCCTAATAATGCTGATGCGTGCAATGATCGAGGTACAGTTTATTTTGATGTGGGAAATTTTAAATTGGCTCGAGCCGATTGGGATAAGGCTATAGAATTAGATCCTCAAGGTGAAGGTGCAAAAATTGCTAGTAAAAATTTAAGACTTCTTAGTGGCAAAACTGAGAAGAAGATTGCCTGGGGTCAGAAAAAAGAAGAAAAATCAGGATTTGAAGAAAAGAGTGAAGAAGATGAAAAAAATTCCTTAGCTGATGAATGGAAAGAGAATATTGCTAAAACTGACGACGCTCTGAGTGACCTTAAATTATCTTCAGCTCAGATTTATGTTTTTAAAAGTGTAGATATCGCTAAACAGCTAAAAGGAATGGTTAAGGGTAATGATGAGCAAGAGGAAGTTGCTGAAGCAATGGAGAATATTTCCTTAGGACTTGTAAAGTTTATTAAGGGTAGTCGCGACATGGAAAAACTAGCTAAGAGAATGGAGAATGTTGAAAAAAATCTTGAATCAGCAAAAGAAACTTTAGATGGGATGGAAGAAGTGGAAGGTTACATAGAGGAATCTTTAGTTTACTTTGAAGCTGCCGAATCTAAAGCCAGTGCAGTGCCTTATTTGCTTGAAAAGTCTCAGGAATTTATTAAAGTAACAGATACTACTCTTGAAGGGTTAAGGGGTGTTATTGGAGAGATGGAAGAAGGTATAGAAGGATTAGAGAAAAGAGAGGTTGAAGATAGCTCAACTTCTAATAAAAAGTCTTTTCAAAAGAAAGTGGAGAAGAAGGTTACTAAGGTTGATAGTGGAGAAATTAAAAAACTAGAAGAAGAGTGGGCTACCTATATTAAAGATACTCAGAAAGCAATTGATAAAAAAGATTTTTTCTCAGCAACTGTTTATGTTAATACTAGCTTAGAGCTTCTAAGCCATTTAGAAGGGTTGCTTAAGAATGAAGATCTTTCAAGGGATAAATTAAAAGCTATGTTGAAGGTGTCTTCGATTTATGAACACTTACGTGGTTTAGCAGAGGCCCTAGACGCTGATCAACTTAGTAGCCAGGATAAAGAGAATTTAGATGGAGCAATTGAGTTTACTTATAAGCAATTAAAAGAAATTGAAAATAGTTCTGGCAATGTAAAAATGATTCAAAATATCTGCAAAGACGCTAAGAAAGCATTAAAGAAAATTGAAGATAAGTTTGCTGCCCTTAGCAAGGGCAAGAAAAAAACTGTGAAGAAAAAAGTTCCTGAAGTTGAAATTAAAGAAGAAGAAAAAGAAGAATTTATTTACGAAAGAAGAAAGGATCTTTGGGGTAGTAGCGATAGAGATGCAGATCAACATAAAGATAAAAGTGATTCCAACCAATCTAACCGATGGGGTAGATAAATAAATAGAAAATGAAGCTATTAAAGATAGCGTTAGTATCTGGTTTTTCTTGTTTGCTATTTTCGGCATTATTTGCCCAAACTACTACTATTTCCGGTTCTCAATCTAAACGAGGTCAATTTTCTAGCGCAAGGTTAGAATCAGAGCCTGTTGAGCTTGCTTTTAGCGGAAAAATTATTAAAGTCGAAGGTGGTCGTAAAGGGTTTTGGATAAACCGTAAGGATGGCTATAGAATTGATAATGTTTATAAGTTCTGGAATCCTGACGATGCTATTGGAAAGAAATTATCCCCAGGTATCTATACAATTTATCCTAATCTAGATAAAGCTGATCGAGAAGCTAGAGTAGTAATTCAGATAGAGTTACTAGCCAATTTATATAATATACCTCTTCAAGCATCAAGCTTAGAGCAATATCGATATACAAAGAATAATTTTTATAAAAAGATTTTTAATGCTCAAGGCAAAGCGAAGATAGAGCTTTGCAAAAAAGCAATTCAGGGATTTGGGATGGCTATTGATCAGTTTAATGACCCCAAAGCTTACATAACTAAGATGTTATCTGCCTACAATCAAGCTCAATGTTATTCTTTACTTGATGATACTGAAGGTTACAAGAGGTCTTTGGAGAGATGCCTTGATTTTACTCCTAGTATGGATGAGCAAAACGAGAGCGCAATATCTTATTCAATGTCTTTATATAGTCTGGCAGAGAGAGACCTTCGAGAATTGGAGGCTAAGGAGTGAGCAAGGGGGGAGTAATCAAATACTTTTTGATTTTTATTTTTTCCTTATTAATAATTAATGTCATTGTTTCTTATTCTTGGGCTAAGACCGGAGCTATAAGCTTAGGTACATCTAAATTTAAAGGAGCTTCTGACTTACCAGCTTGTGAAGGAGATGCTAGGGATATAGCTGATGTTTTATACGAACAAGGTGTTATTGATGAGAGAATTGAGCCTTTAACTGGTCCTAATCGTAAGAAAATTATTGAATACAAGATTAAAAGAGAAGCAAAGGCTTTGGATGAAGGTGATACCTTAATTATTTTTAATTCTAGCCATGGCAGCAAGGTAAATGGTATTGTTACTTGGGATGGGTATATATCGGATCAAGAGCTTTTAAGATTGATTTCAGAGAGTAAATGTTCTCGAGTTTTACTTATCAATGATAGTTGTTATTCGGGAAATTTTAAATTAAATCTTCCCGACAAAGAAGTTTGTCAGATTAATTCATCTAGCGCTCCAATGGTTTCTTTTGTTTCGCAGGCTAAGATCTCAGGATCTTGGGATCCTGGAAACAGTGTATTTGCAAAGTATGTTGTTATGGCTATGCGTCCGGGTAATTCTGATCAAAATGGTGATGGTAATGTTACTGCTGGTGAAATTTTAGATTATATTAAGAAAAGAATTTTGAATGATGAAGCTGCAATATGGCGTAAACTTGAAGATCCTGATTATCCAACTTTAGAAAAAGCTAAGAATGCTATGGACAAAGCTGAAGAAGATTGGGAAAAGGCTAGAAGAATAGGGGATAAAGCTACTATGAGTACGCTTGTCGATGAATATTGGAAAGCTCGGCGTGCCTACGAGCGTAAGGTATTAAGAGTAAAAATGCGCTGGCAGAGCCCGACAATTATTGGTGATCCTGATTTTATTGTTGTTGGTAGAATGTCTTGGAAGGTTTGTATGGAAGAGAAGATTAAAGAGAATAAGTTTTCTTGTGAGGTTGTTACTACTGTAATACCTGATAAGGCGACAGGCCAACATATCTTAGAAGAAATTTATTGCCAGAATCAGCCTTTTGAATTAAAGCATGGTAAGATTAATTCTTTTATGAGGAGCTATAGTAGCGAGCTTGGAGCGGGATATCTGCCTTATAAGGAGCGGGGAATAAGATTAGAAAAGATGTATAGCCGAAAACGTAAGGAAGAGTTTGAATTAGCAGATATAAAGTCCATTGAAGAGAAGGCTAAGTTTGCTCAAAGCTGTGGAGACTGCAAAATTGTACGAAAAAACAATTATTCTTATGGCGGAGATCTTGACTATGATATTGTTTGCCGGGATAAGAGAACTGGTAAATATGATGATGTCGTTGAGGCTTACAATTGCGGCAGTCGTTGGGGGAGAGTGAGGTTTGAAAGACTAAATTCTGAAGTAGAGGCAGTTATTGTAGAGAATCGCAAGATTGGTGCTTTTTTGCAGCTGTTTAAGACCTTAAAAGCTTGCGGTTACAATGAGGGTTACTGGAGCGATTAAAATAGTGGCAGTAAATATATTTAGAGTAAGTTTTCTTTTTATTTTTTCTTTTCTTTGCATTTTTCATTCTTTTTCTGATGATGCTGATACTTGCCAAACTAATTGGAGTTGCGGGGAGTGGATACCAGCTTGTGTAGATGGCGAGGTTGAGTTTAATTATGCCTGGAATTTGAAGGACATAACAATAAGAACAATCAGAAGCTGCACAGATCTTAATCATTGTGGTTCAATAATCGGAAGGCCAAAAACATTTGCTCATTGCATAAAGAAGAAAAAACTCCTCAAGATTCGAATGACTATATAGATAAGAAGATAGAGGGAGTAGGCAAAGAAGAAGAAAGAATTAAAGCTGGCAGTGTTGAACCGGCGATAGCTGAGCTTGATAGGCTCCAGTCTCAATGGAAACGGGCTTTTAAGGATAAATCTGCTGCTTTTCGTCATTATCATGAGCTCAGAGATATGTATGCTATGGAATCTATTGAGGTTTACGAGAAGAGAGTAAGACCGGAAGAAGAAAAAGCTCAGAGGTATAGTAAAGTCTTTGATGCTGTTGATGGAAAGTATAGCTCTGCTCTAAGAGTTATAAGAATAAAAACTACCCAAGCTGCCAGAGAATATCTGGAGGTTAATCACCAGTGGAAGAATGCAGAGGGTTTAACTAAAGAACAGAGAGATGTTCTAGAGAGAAAATGGCGAAAGATGGATAAAGACGTTGAACCTTTGGCTAAATTGTGTGGTAACTATTCGAAGTTTCGTAGAGAATATGTAGAAGAGTATGAGAAAAAAAATAATTTTGATACTGGTGAACTTCGCAGGCATAAATATGATTGGCGTTAACAAATTAAAGAGGAGGAAGAAGTGAATAAAAAATTAGTTTTATGCTTTATATTTGTTTTATTTTTGCCTACATTAGTATTCGCTGAAACTATTATTCTTTCAGGTACTCAAACTAAACAAGGTCAATTTTTTAGCTCAAAATTAGAGTCAGATCCAATAAATATTCCTCGGGCTGGAAAGATTGTTAAGATAGAGGGTGAACATAAAGGATTCTGGATAAACAAAAAGAATGATTACCGAGTTGAGAAGACTTATAGATTTCCAGATTACTCAAAAGCCAAAGGTGAAACTTTAAGCCCGGGCACCTATACTGTTTATCCTAACCTACCGAGAGAGGAGTCTAAAGCTAGAGTTAAGGTTTATATTGAGTTAGAAGACAGTCAAAGTGAGCCTACGAATGATGTCTCACTTAACTCAGGAACTATAGCTATATATGGCACTCAAGAAGTAAATTCAGATTCTGTGGGTAGTGCAAAATTAAAGTCAAAGGTAGTAGAGTTGTCTAGCGTTGGTGAGATTGTTAAAGTAAAGGGAGGTTCTAAGGGGTTTTGGGTTAATGAAGTAGGATTTTTTGAAGAAGATAGGGTATATCGTTGTTGGGATCCTAAGAAAGCTATAGGAGTTAAATTAGAAAAAGGAAAATATAAAGTTTTTCCTAATATTCCTGATGGAGACAGAAAAGCAGATGTAACGATTTATGTTAAGGTAAGCGGAGGGGCGCCGGAAAAACAAAATTCTGATTCGTCAACTTTTTATCGTAGCTATTGTAAGGTGTATGTACCTAATCAATCTGCAATGTATAAGAATACTGACAAAGAAACTTATGAAGCGATGAAATCGGCAGGGGCTTTATTCTCTAATGTTGATGACTGCATTAAGAAGTCCATTAAGACTGAACAAGAATATTATTCAAGATGCTTAGATGAAGGTAAGACCAATAGTCAATGTGATCAGGTTGTAGAAGAGTTAAAAGAGATGTATAGACAAATGTCTACTCGGGAAGGCTGTACAAATATGTATAAGGCATTTTGTGGGTTTTATAATCTTGAAGGCATGGGAGGTGTGCCAGAAGATTATAAATTAGAGCAAGATAAACTTTATCAAGATTGTATAGCTAGCGTAGATAATAGTTGCCAGGCCTACCCTAGGACTATTTCTTGGTAACAAAGATATTATTTAATAGAGGGTGATAATGCCAAAAAAGATATTAATAGGTTTTTTTGTATTTATTTGTTTATTGTTTATTTTCCAAGAGCTAATTTTAAAGATAAGCATTTCCTGTTTTTTAAATAATAAGTTCTCTTTTGAATCACAAATTGAGAAAGTTAAGTTTAATTTAGGTAGTATCACCATAGAAGGTTTTTCTGCAACTAAAGACGATTTAGGTTTTGATTTTAAAAAGGCAAAAATAGCTTTTAACCTTTTCAGCCGAACTATAAATGATTTAAATCTTTCAAAAGCTACCCTTGAATTTAAAGATATAAATATAGATTTTACTTTGAGAAAATCTAAGAGAGGGTCTTACATTTTAAATATATCGAGTTTAAAATTTAAAAATAAAGAGATTAAGAACATATCAATTCCTTTAATTGTCAAGAAGGGCAAGATTGCTTTTAGCCGTATCGATAGCAATTTTCTAGGTTATTCTTCTCATGCTTCCGGAGCTCTGAATTATCGAGATCGCAATAATACTTGTTTGGAATTAAAGCTTGAAGATTTTTCTTTTAAGAAATTAATAAATTTTTTTAGTAAGGACAAGGAACTTACTTTGGGTGGGGTATTTGAAGGCAGATTGCAGCTTTGTTTGAACAAGGGTAAGATAGAAGAGTTGAAGGGTAATTTTAATAATATTAGTGGCGGAACCATAGATGTTGAGAAGGAGACTTCTTTAGCTTTTTTAGAGGAATACCTTGATAAGGCTTCCCATGATGCCTTAGTTGACAATTTTAGACATTATGCATACAATAAAGGAAGAATTAATATAATCAAGCAAGGAAGAGTAGTAACTGTGAATTTTGATTTTGATTCAAATGAATTGGGACGAAGGAATATATCAGTTAATTTACATGATATCCAAGGAGGCAGGGAATGAAAAGAATAGGAATTATTTTCTTAGTTTTTTTTGTTATTAGCTGTGCAAAGGTAAGTGTTGAAACTAAGAATCCGATCAAGGTGGATATAAATATGAGAGTAGATATATACCAACATGTAGTAGACGATGTTGAAGATATTAATGATCAGATATATGGTAGTTCTAATGAAAAGCTTAATTTTCTTTTTGGTTTTGAGGAAGTCTATGCTGCTGATTTATCTGGAGCTGCATCTGAGGCGATATCACGTAGAAAAAAGAGAGCAGGCAGCATAGAAGCTTATTTTGGAAAAGGCTATATTGGAGAAAATAAGCATGCACTTCTAGAATCTAGAGGAGATGCTCCTGAAGAAGAGGGAGCTAAGATTAAACAGATGATTTCAGAAGAAAATAAGGATAGAGACGCAATATATAAGGCGGTTGCTGATAAGAATGGAAGCGATGTTTCTTTTGTGCGAAAGGCATCTTTTGAGAGTGATTACAAGCGAGCACTTAGTGGTTATTGGTTTCAAATTCTTGATGGTGGAGGATATAACTGGAAGAAAAAGTAGTTTTAGATAAGGAGGTATTAGATGGCAGAAGAAGCTAATGATAAAAAAGTTGATCAGAAAAAGAGCTGTGCATGTTCCAAATCAAGCTTCAAAGTAATTTTAGGTATAGTGCTTATTATTATTGGTTTAGTAGTAGCAATTAAGTGGAGATTTAGCCTTTTAATTTTGATTAGAGGGTGTATCGGTTTATTTTTGATTATGGCTGGAGCAATTGCAATCGCTATTGCTAAAGAATAATTTTTTTTTGTGACTGTTTAAAGGGCAGACTTTTTTGGTCTGCCCTTTTTTATTCTTCTTTATTTTTCACAATTTTCATGGTACAATTGTTGCCGTATTCAGAAAAATAACCTTTGTTAAAACTTGAGATTAAGATGTTTAAGAAGATATTTATTACCGGCTTAACCGCAATTATTCCTTTAGTGATTACCGCTTATGTTGTCTATGGCCTTTTTCATTTTGCTGATGGAATTTTAGGTAAATATATAAATGAATTTCTTTATGAGTCTGTTGGTTCCCAAGTTCCTGGCTTAGGAATTCTTATTGCTATCTTACTTATTTTCTTTCTGGGATTAGTGCTTCGTCTTTCTCGGATGAAGATTTTTAGATGGACTGAGAGGTTATTCTTTAGAATTCCTTTGGTAAATAAGATTTATTTTCCGGTTAAAAGGATAGTTGATTTCCTTTTTTTCCCACCTCAGAAGAATTTTCGTAGTGCTGTTTTAGTAGAGTATCCTCGTAAAGGTGTTTATTCGTTAGGTTTTCTTACTAATGAAAATACTATAGCCTTTAAGGAAAAAGGGTCTAAAAAGCTTTGTAATGTTTATATGCCTTCATCACCTTCTCCAATAACAGGTTTTATTATCATTGTTGAAGAGAAGGATTTAGTAAAATTAGATGTAAGCGTAGAGGATGCAATAAGATTAATTGTTTCTGGAGGATTAATTAACCCTTAAAAGTTTTATATATGAGTAAAAATTATTCACTTGAAAGTGATGGTAGTTTTGTTATAAAAGATTATAATCACGCTCAACCATTTTCTAATTTTCTTCCTGGTATTGCTGGAGTTTGGGGTGTACCTCTTTGGGTTTTTTATGTAAATCGTGGGCAAGGGGTTGTAAGCTTTGGTATTAAAGATAAGGATCATGCAATCTCAGAGTTTTTTCCAGCTAACAAAGCTTATTCTTTTGCTGCTTCCCTAGGTTTTCGTACATTTTTAAAAATTAATAAAAATAATTTTATTGAACCATTTAAATTGGCTCCTTTTTCTAAAAGCCAAGAGTCAATGACAATAAGGAGTGATTCTTTAGAAATTGAAGAAGTTTTATCTCAGTATGGTTTAAAGATAAAAGTTAAATATTATACCCTAGCTAATGCCCCGGTAGCCGGATTAGTTAGAAAGGTAACCATTGAGAATATTACTAAGTCTTCTTTGGGGTTGGAAGTAGTAGATGGGCTTAGCAAGATTGTTCCTTTTGGGGCAGCTAATTATTTTCTAAAAGATATGTCACGTACTTTGGAAGCTTGGATGCGGGCTGAAGTTAAGAATGGTTTAGCTCTCTTTCGTCTAAAAGTTGATCCTCGGGATGTGAGTCAAACAAAGTATATTAAGGGTGCTAATTTTAATTACTCTTTTTATGAGGATAATGGCAAAAAGAAGCCGGCTTATATGATTGTTGATCCTCGAGCAGTATTTGCCCAGGATACTTCTTTTTCTACACCGGTAAATTTTCTTAAAGAAAGCTTTAAAGTCCCTCTAGATCAGATAAATTGTGGTCAAACTCCATCAGCCTTGAGTTATTTTAAGTATAAGCTTGCTAAGGGGCAGAGTTGTAAATTCTATAGTATTTTTGGTGCAGCATTTAAATCTGAATTAATCGAAAGCTTTACTAAGGGTGTAGATGGTGATTTTTTAAGGAAGAAAGAACTGGAGAACCAGGAAATTGTTGAGTCTATGAAAGATAATTGTCTTTGTGTCTCAGGTTCGAAAAATTTTAGTCAATATGTAAAGAGCACTTACTTAGATAATGTTCTAAGGGGTGGATATCCTTATCGGGTGAATAATTCGACCAAGACAGATAATAATGGCAAAGGCATTTATTATATATATTCTCGTAAACATGGAGACCTAGAGAGAGATTACAATCAATTCCAATTGTTGCCGTCTTATTTTTCTGAAGGCCAGGCAAACTATCGTGATATAAATCAGAATCGACGCATGGATTTATTTTTTGAACCAGAACTAGGAAGTAAGAATATTATTTATTTTCTTAATTTCCTTAAAATTGATGGTTACAACCCTCTAGTTATAAGAGGAGAGAAGTTATGTTTTGCTAAGATCAAGGCTTCTTCAATTTTAGAGGAGTTTGGCATAAAGGATCAGAAGCTTCTTCATCTTATGGTTAAGGGTTTTTATCTGGGAGACTTTTTTAAATTATTAGATGAAGAGAAAATAAAGTCAAAACGAAGAGAGGAATTAGTTGCCTGTTTATTGAAAAAGGGCAAGCGAGAACCTAAGGCAATTCATAGTGAAGGCTATTGGATAGACCATTGGCATTATAATTTAGATTTAATAGAAAGCTTTTTGTATTTTTATCCTGATAAATTAGAGGAATTATTTTTAAGAGAGAAATTTTTATTTTGGGATGATGAGTATTCTGTTAAACCAAGAAAGTCACGCTATTCATTAAGGTCAGGAAAAGTTTATCAAGCTGATAGCTTAGCAGTTGATAGAGAGAAAAGAACAGACTTAAAGAAAAGAGATAGGCCAAAAATGTTTTTAAGGACAAAGAAGGGTCAGATTTATGACACTAATCTTATTTGTAAACTTCTGACTTTAGTTTTGAATAAAGCGGCAACATTAGATCCTGCTGGGATTGGTATTGAGATGGAAGCTGATAAACCGGGTTGGTGTGATTCTTTAAATGGTCTACCGGCTCTTTTTGGTTCGTCTCTTTGTGAAACCCTAGCTTTGAAGAGAGCTCTATTGATGCTTGGGAATGTTTTAGATAAGCTTTGTGGTAAAGTTGGAGACATAGCCGTTCCTGTAGAGGTGAATTCATTTTTCCAAGGATTAAATTCTCTTTTGAGTAAATCATCTCAAACAGAATCTAATAACAAAGATTACTTATGGTGGGATAAGTCTAATTTCTTAAAAGAAAACTTTAGAGAAAAAACTTGTGGTTGCCTTAGTGGAGTAGAGAAGAAGCTTTCCTTAATTGAACTTAATGAGTTTTTAAAGAAGTTGGTTATTAAATTAAATAAAGGAATAAGTAAGGCAAAAGATAAAAAGACGGGCTTGCCTCTTAGTTATTTTACTTATAGTGTTAAAAAGTATGATACTAAGAATGGAAATATTATTCCCCGTGTATTTGCAAAGAAAAATTTACCATTATATTTAGAGGGTGTTGTACATGCCTTACGAGTTGAGAGCAATAAAAACTTTCACCAAAAATTAAAAAAATCTGATCTTTTTGATAAAAAATTAAAAATGTATAAACTTAATGCTTCGCTTAAGGAGGAATCCTTAGAGATTGGCAGAAGTCGTGTCTTTACTCCTGGTTGGCTTGAAAATGAGTCAATTTGGTTACATATGGAATATAAGTATTTTTTAGAGTTGTTGAAAAATGGTTTTTATGAGGAATTTTATGATTCTTTCTATAAAGGTGGGGTTTGCTTTTTTGACCCTAAAGATTATGGAAGGAACCCTCTGGAGAATTCTTCTTTTATTGTTAGCAGTGTTTATCCTGATAAGAGTCTTTGGGGTAAGGGTTTTGTTGCTCGCTTAAGCGGAGCTACAGCTGAGCTGATCAATATCTGGATTGTTCTTTGTTTAGGCAAAGAGCCTTTCTATCTTAATAAGAGCAATCAACTTTGCTTACGTTTTTCACCGATTCTAAAGAAAGAACTTTTTACTACCACTAAGGAGATCATTGATTTCAAAGGCAAGAAAGTTACTCTTCCTTCAAATACTTTTACCTTTAAATTGTTTTCAAAAACTTTAGTTTGTCATCACAATCCTAAGAGAAAAGATACCTTTGCTAAGGATTGTAAAATTGAAAAAATAAAAGTTACGAGCAACACCGGAAAAGTGTCATGTTTTTCAAGTATTATTAAGCCTTCAGTCAATTTAGATTTAAGAAAACAGAAAGTTGAGAGGATAGATGTTTATTGGCGATAGCTGCTACCTAACTCTTTAGCGTACAAGCGATTAGATTTAAAAAAAACTTAAGAAAAACCCTTGACAATGTGGTCATTTTTTGTTAAAAAAGGTATAGGTTCTTTGTAAGCGTTTTCAAATGAAGTTATGCATTCAAAGGTAGTCTTAGATTCGGCAAAAAAGGAGGTGATGGTAAAGATTAGCGCCGGAGATTATCAATAATATGAATGATGTAACCTATAGATGTGTATATAACAAGGGATGAGAACCTTGAAGAATAGATCCTTTCACTGTAGTATAAGATTTTTAAGAAATTAGAAAAGGAGGATTCAAAATGGGTAGAAAATTAATTATAGCTTTGGCAATATTGTCTTTCGCACTTATGGGGACAACTTTTGCTGCTGTAGAGAATATTAAAGTTAGTGGAGACATAACAACAGGAGCTGTTTCTAGAGATCTTACTCTTGGAAATAAGAACGCCAACAATACTGATCCTGAATCTGATCAGTTTTTGTTTTCTCAGATCAGACTAAGGTTTGATGCTGATTTAACTGAAGGCGTAAGCGCAACTTTTCGTTTGATCAATGAGAGAATTTGGGGTGGTGCTACTAGTGGTACAATAAGCGATAATGAAGTTGGTCAAGGTAATACTGATTTGAACTTAGATTTAGCTTATGTTGAATTAAAGGAGTTCCTATATGATCCTTTGACTTTGGTTGTTGGACGTCAGGAAATTCGTTTCGGCAATGCTTTAATTATTGGCGACGTTGACACAAACCGCAGGGCTTCTAATTCTAATGTTCCAGTAGGCTTAAGAGATTTATCTTTAAGAAAATCCTTTGATGCTGTTAGAGGTATTTTAGACTTTGCTCCTTGGACGGTTGATTTAATTTATGCTAAAGTTGAAGAAACTGCTATTGCTCAAGATGATGATGTTACTATTATTGGTGCCAATGCTGCTTATGATTGGAGTTCCTATAATGGCGTAACTGAAATTTATGGATTATATGTAGGAAAAACACCTGGCATAGATCCAGCTACTAATGATTCTGAATCTAAAATATATGTTATTGGTGCAAGAGCTCAGGCTGATGTAACTGATAAGTTAACTGTAGGTCTTGAAAGTGCTTATCAATTTGGTAACTATAATGTAGCTATAAACCAAGATAGGCAATTAAGTGCTTATGCTGCTCAGTTAATAGGTGAATATAGGCTTCTTGATGATAAGAACACTAAATTTGGTTTAAATTACACTTATTTAAGTGGTAATAATAGTACAGAATCTAATAGTGCTTTTAATGGTTGGGATCCTTTATTTGAAGATCAATCACCTGGTGAAGTTCTTAACATCCTTTTCCCTAATACTAACATGCAGTACTTAAAGGCTTCAGTATCAACAATGCCTCGTGAAGATGTTACTTTAGGGCTAAGTTATGTTTACGCTTTATTGGCTACTGACAATGCAGCAACTACATTGGCAGTTGCCAATAGTTCTGCTGCAGGTAGTGGTACGATTCGCTTGAATACTAATGATGGCGATGATGACAGAGATATCGGTGGTGAGCTTGATGTTTTTGGAATTTATGATTACACTGAAGATGTACAATTAAGCCTTGTTGGAGGATTCTTCAACCCTGGTAAATTGTTTATGGACGACAATGTTGCTTATTCTGTAAGAGCTGGCATAAACGTTGGTTTCTAAGGATAAGTAAAAAGAAAAAAATAACCCCGTACCTTAATTGGTGCGGGGTTTTTTAATGAGACTTGCACTTTTACGAAGTAAAAGCGCCTAGCCGAATTAATCCTGAGCGACTTGCGATAAGCTAAGGAGAACCAAAGCGAAGAGTATTTGACCGTTAACGGTTGAGGATTACCTTCTACAGACAATCCTCAACAACCATGAGCAATTTTCTCGTTGCCTTTAGCTCAAACTTAAGTATAATACTTATACAAACCTTATTTGATCTTGTTTTAAACTTAGATTTTAATTACAGCATTGGTTGAGATCAGATCTCAACCGAGAAAAAAGGAGAAGAGATGGGAAAAAGAGTTACTATCAAAAGCAAACCTTTTACAGATGAGCAGTTAAAGACAACATTTAAGGATGACTTTATTGCTATTTCTAAAGGGACGGCTTCGTTTGCCTCTAAAGGGGCGGCTTCGCCTGCTGATGCCTGGCGTATTTTTCGGATTATGAGTGAGTTTGTTGAGGGCTTTGAAGGCTTATCTCAGATTAAACAGGGTGTGTCTATATTTGGTTCAAAAGCTACTCCTAAGACCCATAAGTACTACAAATTAGCCTCTAAGACCGCCTATACGCTAACTAAGAAGGGTTATACCGTTATAACCGGGGCTGGGGCAGGAATAATGGAAGCTGCTAATAAAGGAGCAAGTGATGCTGGAGGAGTATCAGTGGGGTTAAATATTCTTATTCCTCAGAAGCAGTTGCCCAATCCTTATATAAATTACTTAATGGAATTTAAATACTTTTTTGTAAGAAAAGTAATGTTTACCAAGAACTCACATGCTTTTGTAGTTTTCCCCGGTGGGTTTGGTACTCTTGATGAGTTATTTGAAACTCTTTCTTTGGTTCAAGCTTTAAGAATTGAACCGGCTCCAGTTATTTTAGTTAATAAATCTTTTTGGTCAGGATTATTGGAGTGGTTACGTACACGATTAATCGAAGAGGGGGCTATAGGTAAAAGTGATTTAAATTTGTTCACAGTTGTTGAAACTGCTGATCAGGTACATGCTGCTATAAAAAGCTTTTATAGCAAGAAGAAAGGAAAGAAAAAGTGAGAAGTTTCATGCGAGTACCCCTAAAGGGATGGCTTCGCCTATGGGAAGAGATTGATTTAGCTGATATAGAAAAGCACCTATTAGTAGTAGGTGATTTGTCTGCAGAGTGTTTTGGTTGCCATAAAGTTGGGATAGATTCAAAAGCTAGAGCTTGCCCAGAGTGTTCAGCAATCTTTAAATATATTGGTTTTAGAAGAAAACTTCAAGCCTCATATCTGCATAAAGTAAGAGGAGAGAGGCCAAGAATTACTATTATTGATTTTGATGATTTTAAGAAATCTACAGGCAAAAGAGATGCCCGAAAACTCCTAGATCTATAATTCAGCTCATAGTTCATAGTTCATAGCTCATGGTTCATAAACAGTTCATAAACTATGAGCTAACAACTAACAGCTATGAGCTAATCCGGAGAGGTCGCATAGCCCGGTCGAGTGCGCGTGTTTGGAGTACACGTAATCCGTAAGGATTCGGGAGTTCGAATCTCCCCCTCTCCGTTGTCTTTCTTATAACGAAGAAACGCTCAACCAGAAATGGGGGCGTTTATTCGTAACATCTAGGAAAAAGACAACGGAGTCTGGCGAAACTCCGACGAGCCGGAGTATAATCTTTCTTTATCAGCGTTGTCTTTTTTGTAAAATTGGTTGAGAACAGATCTCAACCAGAATTAATGCTGGCGGTGATTTGGGCTGCGGTTCGAATTGGTTGCAACTGTGTCCGCCACCTTAAAAGGCATTATACTTGTAAAAAATGTAAGGACATGTTAAAATTTAGTGCTTTAATCAAGAGTTTAAGCTTTGCTTACCTATATAATAAGAGAAAATAAATGGTAAAAGATGATATTTGTATGGGTAAGGCTTTACAACAAGCAGAGCTAGCCTATAGTGAAGATGAAGTTCCAGTCGGGGCTATTATTATTTATGAGAATAAAATTATTGCTAAAGCTCATAATCAGATTGAATGTTTAAATGATCCTACTGCTCATGCTGAAATGATTGCTATTACCCAGGCTGCAAGCTATTTGAAAACAAAATGGCTTAAGGGTTGCAAGCTTTATGTTACAATAGAGCCGTGCCTGATGTGTGCTGGAGCTTTAGTTCTTAGCCGTATTGATAGGGTAATTTTTGGAGCAGATGATCCTAAAACTGGAGCCTTTGGATCAAAGATAGATATTAATGCTTTAGGGCTTAATCATAAGATAAAGATTAAAAGAAAAGTTTTAGAAACAGAAGCTGCTTATATTTTACAGATGTTCTTTAAAGAAAAAAGAAAGAAAAAATAAAATGTATTTTTATTTGCTGGAGAGGTCGCATAGCCCGGTTTAGTGCGGCGGTTTGCTAAACCGCTGTATGGGTGAAAACCCGTACCCAGGGTTCAAATCCCTGCCTCTCCGCCAGTTTTTATTTGTTTTGTTCCTTCTTCAAACTTATACAAAGCGATAAGAGGAGTATTAAAAGAAATGGGAATAACCTTTAGTGTGTTACTGTTTATTGTTGGCCTTATTATATTAATCATAAGTTCAAATTGGTTAATTCAATCTTCAATAAAGCTATCTCTCCTGTTTAGGCTAACTCCAATATTTATTGGTGCAGTATTAATTGCTATTGGCACTAGTGCACCTGAGGCTGGAGTAGGAATAATGGCCGCCATCCGAGATCAAAAGAGTTTAGCCTTAGGTAATATCCTTGGCAGTAATATAGCTAATATTGGTTTAGTTTTGGGGTTGTGCACAATTTTTAGGCCATTAAAGGTAAATAAATGTATTTTTAAAAGAGAAATACCGTTTCTGTTATTTTCGATAATTTTATTTTGCTTATTAAGTATGGATCTTTTAATTAGTCGGCTTGATGGTATAATTTTTATTTTAGTATTCATAGCCTTTTGTTTTGTTTCTTATTTTGGTGCTAAGAAAACAGTTGAGTGCAATGAGGTTAAGAATTTCAAGATAAATAAAATTTTAGATAAGTTTACATCTCATCCGCCAGTTTTTTTAATTATTTTGTTTTCTTTGATTGGTGTGGTTTATGGAGCTGACATAATGATAAGGGGTGGAGTAGGCTTAGCAAAGGTGTTTGGGCTAAGTCCTTGGATTATAGGTATTACTGTATTTGCTATTGGCACCTCTTTACCGGAGTTAGCAACTTCTCTTACCGCTTCAATTAAGCGAGCTCCAAGCATTAGCGTTGGTAACATTGTCGGAAGCAATATATGTAATATTCTTTTTGTTTTAGGGATAGTCGCAACTATTAGGCCAATCAATTTGAATCCTTTAATGTTGAATTTTGAGATTCCGGCTTTAATTGGTTTTACATTACTTCTTTTTGCATTTATGCGTACAGGGTATAGAATAAGCCGTAGTAAGGGGGTAGTCATGTTTATAGGGTATTTAGCATTTATAATTACTTTAATAATTAAAAGAATATGAGTTATTTAGCTTTTGCTTTAAAGTATCGTCCCAAGATTTTTAGTGAAGTGGTAGGCCAGGAACATGTAGTAGCATCATTAGAGAATGCTATTCGTAGCCAAAGAGTTCACCATGCTTATCTTTTTAGTGGTCCCAGAGGAGTTGGCAAGACTTCTTTAGCAAGAATTTTAGCCAGGTCTCTTAATTGCTTTGAAGGCCCGACTCTTACTCCTTGCGGGAAGTGTCTTAGCTGTGTTGAAATTACTAAGGGTCAGTCTTTAGATATTATTGAAATAGATGGTGCATCTAATAGAGGAATTGACGATATAAGAATATTGAGAGAAAATGTAAAATTATCAGCAGCTAATTCCCGCTATAAGATTTATATTATTGATGAAGTGCATATGTTAACTCAAGAGGCTTTTAACGCTTTGCTTAAAACTCTTGAAGAACCGCCAGCTCATGTAAAGTTTATTTTTGCTACTACTCATCCCCATAAAGTGATACCAACTATTCTTTCACGTTGTCAGAAATTTCAATTTAATTTGATATCTTTAGAGAAGATCGTTGATAAACTTAAAAAAATAATCACTGAAGAGAAAGTTAAAATAAAAGATAATTTATTGTATACCATTGGTCGAGCTGCCGGTGGTAGTATTCGTGATGCTGAATCTTTACTTGACCAGCTTACCCCGATTGTTTTAGAGAAAGGTTCTCTGGAAGATATTTTTTCCTTTTTGGGAATAATTGATGAGGAAAGTCTTAATCAGGCTATTAAGTCGTTGATTGAGAAAGATTTACCAGCCTGTTTGAGCTTTGTGGATAAGACTGTAAAAGATGGAAAAGATTTAGGAGCATTCTTAAATGCTTTTATTGAACACATACGGAATCTTCTTTTGGCAAAGATTAGCTTAAAAAACTTTAAAGAGCTTAGTGATATTTCACCCCAGAGTAAGGAATTTATTGCTAAACTTTCTGAAGCGATTTCAATTTCAGATATTTTAAAGATAATTGACTTACTTATTGAAGCTAAAGAGCTATCTCAGAGGCTTAATACAGTTAAGATTCCTTTAGAGTTGGCCTTGATAAAATATGCTCAACCAGTGAGTGTAGATGTTCCTAAAAAGAATAATCCAACTGCTAGCTCTAAACCCTTAGAGGATAAAGAGTTAAAACTTAATATAGATATGGGTGATTTTGATTTGGAAGCAGATGATGACATGGTTGGAGAAAGTAAACATGACATTAAAGGTGAAATGAGCGATGGTATTGAAGAGGGTGCTCCTTCTGACAATACTTTACTAGGGCAGTTAAAAAATAGATGGAAGGAAGTGCTTGCTTCGATGCAAAGAAAGAGGGCTGCCCTTGCTTCACATCTTTCTTTTGCTCAGCCGGTATCTTCTCGAGGGTCGTTAGTTACGATTGCTTTTTCTCCACAGGATTATTTTCATAAGGAATGTGTTGAGAATGGCAAGAATTTAAAGTTCATTGAAGAGGCTATTTCTAAGTTTATCAATAAGGCAGTTGGAGTAAAATTTGCTTTACAAGATTTGCCTGATGCTCCCTCTCCAGTTACTTTTGATAATTCTAGTGATAACGAGAGAGAAGAAAGAGAAGAAACAGAAAATGCACCTAAGAGTGAAAAAACTAAGAATGAAGGAGTTGAAGATGATACTTTTCTTAATGAACTCCTAGATACTTTTGGTGGTAAATTTCATAGCGATGAGTAGTTTTTCTAAAATTTTTAATGAATTAGTGAAAGGCCTTTCATGTTTTCCGGGAGTAGGCCGGAGAAGTGCAGAGAGGATGGTATTCTATATATTGAAAATGCAGCCAGACCAGATAAAAGAGTTAGCTAAGAAGATGGAGGAGATTCATAATTATATAAAACCATGCAAGATATGTAATAATTTTTCAACTAAAGATGTTTGCTCTATTTGTTCGAGTGATAAGAGAGAAAAAGATATTATTTGTGTAGTTGAAGAACCTAAGGACATTATGGCTATCGAGAAGACATCGCGTTATAATGGCCTTTATTATTGCTTATTGGGGTCAATTTCACCCATGGAAGGGATAGGCGGTGAAGATTTAAACTTAAGGAAATTAATTAGTCGTATAGAACAAGGTGGGGTAAAAGAGATTGTAATCTCTACTGACCCCGATCATGATGGTGAATTGACTGCTCAATTTGTTGTTCAGAAATTATCTAAGTATAATATAAAGATTTACAGAATTGCTATAGGCATACCTTTAGGTGCTCAAATAGAATATATTGATTCAGCAACTCTAGGTAAGGCCTTCCTAGAGCGTAAAGCTGTTGCTTGACGCTAAAGACGAAATAAGTTATAATTAGCTTCATTTTGTTCTCAGATAACTTTAATTTCCCCGGTAGCTCAATTGGTAGA
>JAGLSH010000029.1 GCA_023135855.1 Candidatus Omnitrophota bacterium | reverse complement strand
AGGGTCCTCTTTAGCCTGATCTTTTGATATCCTTACGTTCTCTTTCATCTTATCAATACTTTGCCCGGAAAGTTTGCCGTAATCTTTGAGCTTTCTTACGCTAAAATAAACTCCAGCGCCAGTTATGTAAGCATAGCCCTTATCAATTAATTTCTCAATATACTTAACCATATCTCCTACATTCTCAGTGGCTCGAGGCTCTTTATCAGCTTTACTAATACCTAAAGATTTTAAATCCTGATAATAACTATCAATATACTTATCGACTAGTTCTTTCCAATTAATACCTAATTCTTTAGCTCGATTTATAATCTTGTCATCAATATCAGTAATATTTCTTACAAGCTGAACCTTATAGCCCTTATATTCCAAATATTTTCTAATAACTTCAAAAACATAAAGACTTCTAGCGTGACCAATATGACAATCATCGTAAACCGTAACCCCGCAAGTATACATCTTAACCAAAAATTCCTCTTGAGGAGTAAAAAGGTCTTTGGATTTAGTTAAGGAATTGTGAATTTTTAGCATATTATTTTTTAATCCGTTTTTTTAAAGAAACAAAAGCAAAGCAACTAATACTATTCTTACTGCCTAAAATATCTAAACCTTCCTTGGATTTAAGTTTTACATTTATTTTAGTAATTTTAAGAAGTTTTTTTAAAGATTTAGTAATCTTCTCCTTATAAGAAAAAAGCCTCGGCTTATCAGTGACAATAATAATGTCAAGATTACCAATAGCATATTTTTTATTTATTTTCTTCAGAATAAAATTTAAAATTTCCTTACTATCTATTCCTTTTGATTTCTCATCCTGAGGCGGAAAATAATCACCAATATCTCCTAGGCCACTTGCCCCACATATTGCATCGCTTACTGCATGCAATAACACATCACCATCAGATACTGCAATTAAGCTAAAGGTAGAAGGAATCTTAACTCCGCCAAGAATTAAATCCTTTTTTTTCTTGCTTAAACGATGGACATCAAATCCTAAACCTACACTATAATTTCTCATCACAAATTATCTTAGCTAATTTTACATCTTGGGAATAAGTTATCTTAAAATTCAATAAATCTCCCGGAATTACTTTAACCTTTTTACCAAGAATCTCTAACATCTGGGCATCATCAGTAAGCCCCGTTAGAAGTTTTGTTCTCTTCCTAAACTTCTTATAGGCTGAAACTATTACCTTCTTCTTAAAGCCTTGAGGAGTTTGAATTAAGTAAACATCACTTCTATCTAAAGTCTTCTTAACAACTCCCTTCTTTACTAATTTTAAAGTATCCGGACACTTTAGTCCGCAAATCACTGCTGAATGTTTTTTTAGCTCATCTAACATATATAAAATTGTTTTTTTAGTTACAAAAGGTCTGGCTCCATCATGAATGAGAACATATTCTATATCCTCACTTAAAGCCAACAAACCCTTTAATACTGAATCAGCTCTCCTCGCTCCACCTTCAATCAATTTAACTTTTTCCCCCTTAACACACTTCTTTGCTAAGGCAAAATTAGATTTCCGTAAAACCAGCATAATCTCTGCTATTTCCTTTATAGTAGAAAAAGTGTTAAGAGACTTACAAAAAAGAGGCTGACCCTCTAACTGAAGAACAGCCTTATCTCCCTTTGCTAGCCTCTTTCCTCTGCCAGCTGAAACTATAATCACGCCAACTTTTGATCTCATGCTAATTTTTCTTTACCTTTTTTACCCAACTAATTTTGTAAATACAATTCTACCACTGGAACTCTGTAATATTGAAGTAACCTCAATATTAACAGTTTTACCAACCAAGCGTCGAGAATTCTCTACTACTACCATGGTACCATCTTCTAGATAACCCACAGCCTGGTTATGCTCTTTACCTTCTTTAATAAGTTTTAAGGAAAATCTTTGTCCAGCAATAAAAGTCGGCTTTAGGGCATTAGCTAAATCATTAATGTTTAAAACTTTTACACCTTGAAGTTGAGCAATACGATTTAAATTATAATCAGTAGTTAAAACTTCAGCATCCATTGTTTGAGCTAACTTTATAATCTTCTCGTCAACGCTCTTTACACCCTCCACATTTTGATCATATATCTCTACATCAATCTTAGGCTCCTTCTTTAAAGAATGAAGTATCTCAATCCCTCTTTTCCCCTTTTGGCGTTTCATATGATCAGTAGAATCTGATAAAGCATGAAGCTCATTAAGAACAAACCGAGGAACAACAAATTTTGCTTCAATGAAGCCAGTCTTAACAATATCTAAAATTCTTCCATCAATAATACTGCTAGTATCAACAATGACAGACTCTTCTCTCTGACTTTGACGTTTAAATTTAACATAAGGGATCACTAAATTAAACTCATCTTTGCCTTTGATGCCTAAGGTTAGCCCCAGATATACAAAAATAAAAGTAACAATTAATTTAATGCTCTGAATCATATCTTGCGGAAAATCACTAGGAAAACTAAATTGATCCAAAGTTGCACCAAATATCCAAGCAATTATAAGTCCTAGGATTATTCCAAACACCGCACTAGACAATCCTTTTAAGGATGCCTTTCGACTAAACATCTCAATGATAACGATAACTAAGCCTCCGATAAGTCCTAAGCCAGCAGAAAAAAGAGGAGCTACCCCTCCTAAAGAATAACCTATCCCAGTAAAAATAAAAAGAAAAAGAATTCTTAAAAAAACCAAACCCTTCATAAAAACCTCCCTTAAAAAAAATTATTAAAGTATAGATATTAAATAGAAATTACTCTGATCTTAAAATATCACTTAAAAATTATAATTAATATACACTATTCACTTAAACACATCTTTAATGACTTCACTTAAAGCATTAAACCCGCAAACTTCAAGACTAATTTTTTTATCCACCTCCTTTAAATTTGCTTCGGGAATTATACAATGCTTAAAATTAGCTCTCTCTACTTCTTTTAGTCTTAAATTTATATTATTAACTCTTCTTAGTTCTCCAGCTAAACCAATTTCGCCAATGAAAACACTACTTATCGGAGTAACTTTATCTTTAAAGCTAGAAATAATAGCCATGACTGCTCCTAAATCTGCTGCTGGATCATTTATTCTTAATCCGCCAGCAACATTTAAGAAAACATCCTCACTAGATAAAGAAAGTTTTGCTCTCTTCTCAATTATAGCTACTAAAAGAGAAAAACGATTAAAATCAAAACCTTGGCTTCTTCTGCGAGCTATTCCGAAGTTAGATCTAGTAACTAAAGACTGAAGTTCGATCAATAAGGGTCTTAATCCCTCAATAGCACAAATTACACAGCTACCTGAAAAAGACTGCTCACGATGAGGAAGAAAAAGGTCACTTATCTTTTTAACTTCTTCCAAACCAGTAGACTTCATCTCAAATACAGCAATATCACCAGTAGAACCAAATCTATTCTTTATTGAACGTAAGATTCGATAATTAGAAAGAACTTCTCCTTCAAAATACAAAACACAATCTACAATATGTTCTAATAATTTTGGCCCAGCAATTGCCCCATCCTTGGTAACATGGCCAACTATAAAAATAACTACTCCTAAAGACTTAGCAATCTGAGTAAGATAATCAGCGCAACCCCTAATTTGAGAGACACTGCCCTTGTTTCCTTCACAAGATAAAGTATGAACTACTTGAATCGAATCTATTACTACAAATTTAAATTTTTCTTTCTTTATATACTCAAAAACATCCTCGATTCTATCTTCACCAACTATATAAATATTATCTAATTCACTTTTGCCTAATCTTTTTGCTCGAAGACCTATTTGCTGAGGAGATTCTTCAGCACTGACATAAAGAGTTTTTCCTTTTGATGAAAGAGAAGAACTAACTTCTAAGAGCAATGTCGACTTGCCTACTCCAGGAGCCCCACCAATGAGAATTACTTCTCCTTCAACTAAACCACCTCCCAAGATCCGATCAAACTCAGCCAATCCAGTAGGAATTCTCCCAAGATCCTTTCCCTCAATATCTCTAAAAAGCTTTGGCGGATTCTTCTCTTTTAATCGCTTCTTAGTGCCTTTTTTCTCCTCTATTTTTTGGACAAAAGTCTCCCAACCTTCGCAAAGAGGGCACTTACCTAACCACTTAACCGATGTATAACCACATTCAGAACAATTAAACATATTTTGTTAAATACTTAAACTAATCGTAAATGAGTAAATGGGATGATGAGTGGATGAGTAGATAAAGAAGACACTCACATTTTTATTAACTCATATTCCCATTCACTATTATACCCATTTACTACTTGCGGGTTCCTGATTTCCTCGTTTTCTTTGGCTTATGTAATAACTTCCAAGGATTTTCCTTTAAATCTGTTAAAAACTCTTCAGTAGTTTGATATAAAGAATCATCATTAATCAACCTACCTATTGTTCCCTGTTTATTCCTCATGTCGCTAACTAATCCCTTTATACTTAAGCTTATATCTTCTACATTGCTCAATATATTTTCAAAAGAATTCTTCATCTTTCCCTCTTTTACAAACTGTTCTACTTCTTTCATCGTTTGGTTAAAGGTAGCAAAAAGACCAAAGAGAGGTACTGGCGAAATTCCT
Organism: Candidatus Omnitrophota bacterium; assembly: GCA_023135855.1. Lineage (GTDB taxonomy): Bacteria > Omnitrophota > Gorgyraeia > Duberdicusellales > 4484-171 > Susulua. The sequence goes on along the minus strand of JAGLSH010000029.1, from coordinate 3,167 downwards.
TCAAGCATATCTCCCTCATTTATATAGGCTTTAGCCTCATCAGGTGGATTAATTTCTAAATACTTCTCACCAAACAAACTTAAACTATTAATAAAAAAACTTGAATTTTTAGGGATTTTTACTCCCTTCTCTATTTTAGAAAGAACATAAACTTTAGGCTTATTATTTTCTTCTTTAATTGTAACTTTTTTAACTTCACCAACATCTACGCCACAAAAACGAATTGGAGAAGACGGACGCAAGCCTTCGGAAAAGTCAAACTTAACAACTATAGTATAATGACCTTTAAAAATATTAACTTCCCGCATTGAAAGAAGAGTAAGAAAAAACAATCCAAAAGCAACTAAAAAGAAACTACCTAATTTTATATAAGCAAAACTTTTTTTTCTATCCCATAAATTTATTGCCATTTACATCCCTCCTTTACTATAATTTCTCCGTATATTGTATGTCGTATATAGTATATAGTTATTTAATTTTACGTATTAAAACAGTAATCATTTTTAAGAGATAATCTAATTTTTCACAAATTTTTTGATCTTTAAAAACTCTGAATCCTCCCCATATTTATACTATATACTAACGACTATATACTACTATTAAACTTCCATCTCCCTTATCGGGCCGCCGGAAGTTCCTTTTAAAAACTGGATTAGCCTCTCATCTTTAGTTGTTTCTAAATCCTTTTTATCACCTTCAAAAATTATTCTTCCTCCTAATAAAAACGCTAACCGATCCGCAAGCTTTAGACCTACTTCTAAATCATGAGTTACCACTACTGAAGTGATAGCTAAACGCTGATGCAAATCTTCAATCAAAGTTACTATTTTATCCACAGCAATAGGATCAATTCCAGTAGTTGGCTCATCATAAATTATAATCTTAGGGTTATAGATAACTGCCCTAGCTATCGCTACTCTTTTCCTCATCCCTCCGCTTAACTCATAAGGATACATTTTCTCTATCCCTTCTAAACCAACCAAAGCTAAAGTTTCAGTTACTTTTTTTCTTATTATAGATTTTTTTAATTTTGTATGCTGATAAAAAAAGAAACCAACGTTTTCATCTATAGTTAAAAAATCAAAAAGAGCACTGTCTTGAAAAACTAAACCAAATTGTAATCTAACCTTCTCTAGTTTCTTCTTAGGTAGCTGGGTAATATCTGTACCATCGATAGCAATAGTCCCTGAATCTGGTCTGATTAAACCAAGAATATTTTTAAGCAGCACTGTCTTGCCAGCACCACTACGTCCAATCAGTAGATAATTCTCACCCTTATTTACCGTAAGAGTAACTCCTTTGAGAACATGCTTCTGACCAAAAGTCCTGTGAATATTTCGTATTTTTATCATATCCAAGTAAAGTAAAAAAGTGCCGTTAAAATACAATCAGTAATAATGATAAGCATAAAAGACTTTACTACTGACTGAGTTACTGCAATTGAAACATCAGTAGATGAAAAAGGTCTAAAGCCCTCATAACAAGAAATAAAAGCAATTACGCTACCAAAACAAACACTCTTAGCAAGACCGCTTAAAATATCTTTAAATTTCAAAGCATCAAGGGTCATTCTAAAATAAAGACCAGCTGGAATAGCAAATTTCGTTGACCCAATTATGTACCCGCCAACAATACCTAAAAAATCAGCATAAATGATTAGAATTGGCATACAAATTATTAAAGCAATAAACTTTGGAACAACTAAATAATCTACAGGGTCAACCCCTAAGGCCTCCAAAGCATCTACCTGTTCGCTGATCTTCATTGAACCAATACCAGCGGTAATTGATGCTCCAATTCTTGCAGCAACAATTAAAGCTCCTATTACCGGACCTAATTCTCTTACTAAAGAAAGAGCGACTAAAGAAGCAAGTTGAATTTCTGATGCAAGTTGTTGTAATTGATAGGCGGTTTGGAAAGCAATTATCATTCCGATAAAAAAAGCAATTAAAGAAACTAATGGAAAACTACCTATACCGATGAAGGTTATCTCTCGGATTAAGGATTTAAAATCTCTTTTCTTGGTAAATAACCACCAAAAGGTATTTTTTATAAAAAAACTAATACTTCCTATATAGTGAAATAATTGCTCTAATCTTCTAACAAACCCCATCAAAAGTCCCTTCTTTTTTCTATTCTTAAACTAGTCCCTTCTTCTTCCATTTTTAATTTAAAAAACTGATCATCCTTCCACTTATAACGTAGCTCTGTTTGAGGTCCTGCTCCTTCTTCTCCTCCATCAGTATCTACAATAACATCAATCTTATCATCAAGCTTTTTCTTAAGCCCTACGCTTTCATTTTCTCCAGAAAATAATTGCCACTGGTCAATAAAAACTTTTTGGGGACTATACTCTGCCCCTGGTAATATATTTGAAAAATCTCTTAAATCTAATACCCCTTTAATTTCAATAACATTACCATTTTTAAGAATGAGCTGGGAATCATTAATATTTAATACTGGCAATCTTCCTAAAAAGTCTATGCGCAAATAGTTAAATTCCTTACCCTTGTATATACCGCCATCAACTATCAAATAACCGCTAGTAAGAAAACTACTTATACCTCCCCAAGCTTTAATCTTTATCTTTACTTCACCATCTAAAAATGCAGACTTCTCTTCCCAAACACCTTCCAGATCAAAACTAAGTTCATTCTTAGCTAAATCAATCTCGCCCTTAGCTGCAAACTGAGGTAAATAAGTATAAGGAATTGAGATGATATTCCCTTTTATGATTAATTTTGTTCTTATCCAGGGAATGCATCGATCTAAAAAATTAAGATTAGTCCCATCTACTTCTAATATCAAAGAACCATTATCTCTATCTAACTTAAAAGCAAATTCGCCATTAATTTTGGAAGTTCCAAAATTAACATCAATAATCCTCACTTGATTTTTAATCAAGTCGATTTCAATTACATCCTCATCAGACGCAAAAGAATCATTGCAAAATGAACAAAGAACCAAAAGGGAAAGAACGAGAAACCCTTTTCTCATTCAAATTTCAATATCTCCCCTTTACGTGTTATTTTTATCTTTATAACCTTGCCTTCTTTTCTATTTTTTAACTTTTCAGTAAAACTTCCCTTTATAATGTCTTCGGCCAGAGGGTCTTCTAAGAATCTCTGGACAACTCTCTTTAGTGGCCTAGCTCCAAAGACCGAATC